>NZ_JBMBTE010000072.1:0-27945 GCF_048897285.1 Rhodococcus sp. O3 | reverse complement strand
TCCCGGACCGCCCCCAGCAACTCCTCGAACGACCCACCCGAACGCACATCCGCCCGCAACACCAACGTGTTGACGAACATGCCGATCAGATCGTCGAGCTCACGCTCCCCACGACCCGCGATCGGCGTGCCCACCGCCACATCCGACGTGCCCGACAACCGGGCCAGCAACACCGACAACGCCGCGTGCACGACCATGAACAACGTCGCATTGTGCGCCCGCGCCAACTGCACCAACCGCCCGTGCAGCTCCGCCGGCACCGCCACATCGACCCGCGCACCGGCCACCGACTGCACCGCCGGACGCGGACGATCGGCCGGCAACTCCAACTGGTCCGGCAGCCCGGCCAGGGCACCGCGCCAGTACGCCAGTTGCTGCGAGATCAGCGAGGACGGATCGTCCTCCGAGCCCAGCACCGACCGCTGCCACAACGCATAGTCCGCGTACTGCACCGCCGGCGGCTCCCACGACGGGGCTCCGCCGCCGACCCGGGCGCTGTACGCGAGCATCACATCCCGCACGAACGGCGCCATCGACGCACCGTCGGCCGAGATGTGATGCACCACCATCGCCAGCACGAACTCGTCGCCGCCGAGATCGAACAAGCGGATGCGCAGGGGCACTTCGCTTGTCACATCGAACGGCCGCACCATGAAGTCCGTGACGGCAGCGAGCAGCTGCTCGGCCGTGGTCCGTTCGACGTCGACGTCCGGAACGGACTGCTGCACCGGCAGCACGACCTGGACGGGTCCGTCCGAAGTCTCGGGGTACACCGTGCGCAGCGACTCGTGCCGCGCCACCACGTCGGCGACGGCCGCACGCAGCGCGTCGACGTCGAGGGCACCGCGGATCCGCAGCGCCATCGGCAGGTTGTAGGCGGTCGAGTCCGGGTCGAACCGGTTGAGGAACCACATGCGGGACTGCGCCAGCGACAACGGAACCCGCTCCGGGCGCACCTGCGCCGTGAGCGCAGCGCGTCCACCGGCCCCGACGTGCGACTCGAGCCGGGCGGCCAGATCCACGACCGTCGATGCCTCGAACAACGTACGGACCTGGACGCGGGTGTCGAGTGCCGCTCCGAGACGCGAGACCACCTGGGTCGCGATCAGCGAGTTGCCGCCGAGCGCGAAGAAGTCGTCGTCGAGACCGACCCGCTCGACGCCGAGCACCTCACCGAACACCCCGGCGACGATCTCCTCCACCGGTGTGGTCGGGGCACGGAACTCGCGAGCTTCGAACTCCGGCTCCGGCAGCGCCTTGCGGTCGAGCTTGCCGGACGCGTTGAGCGGGAACGCGTCGAGCACGGTCACCACCGACGGAACCATGTACGACGGAAGCGCCGCCGCGGCGGCCGTGCGGGCGGCGCCGGCGTCGATCACCGCGCCCGGCACCGGGACGACATAGGCGACCAGGTGCTGGCCGGTCGACGATTCGTGCACGAGCACCACCGCCGACAACACGGACGGATCGGCGGACAGGACCGCTTCGATCTCGCCGAGCTCGATGCGCTGGCCGCGGAACTTCACCTGGAAGTCGGTGCGGCCGATGTACACCAGTTCCGGTGCGCCGCCGGCCGTGCGGGTCCAGCGGACGAGGTCGCCGGTGCGGTACATGCGCTCGCCCGGCGCACCGTACGGGTCGGCGACGAAACGGTCGGCGGTCAGGTCGACCCGGCCGTGATACCCGCGTGCGAGCTGGACGCCCGACAGGTACAGCTCACCCGCGACACCGAACGGCACGGGGCGCAGACGCGAATCCAGCACCAGAGCACCGGAATTCCACACCGGCCGGCCGATCGTCACGGCCGCGTCCGGCCGCACCGCGGCCTCGGTTGCGTGCACGGTGAACTCGGTCGGACCGTACAGGTTGTGCAGCGCGGCCCCCGGAATCGCCGCGTGCACCTGGGCGGCGGTGGACGGCGGGAACGCTTCACCGGCGACGAGCACGGCGCGCAGGGACGCGCCATCCCCGGACCCGAGTACCGAGACGAAGGGGCCGAGCATCGACGGCACGAACGAGACCATGGTGACCGACTGCTCGTCGATCAACTGCGCGAGATAGACGGGGTCGCGGTGCCCGTCCGGCTCCGCGATCACCATGCGGGCACCGGCGAGCAGCGTGCAGAACAGTTCCCACACCGACACGTCGAAGGTCACGGGCGTCTTGAGCAGCACCACATCGGACGAGTCGATCCCGAAGCGGTCCGTGAGCCACAGCACCTGGTTCACCACGGAGCGCTGCGCGACGGACACGCCCTTCGGGCGGCCCGTCGAGCCGGAGGTGAACAGCACGTACGCGGTGTTGTCCGGGCGCAGCACCGATCGCCGGTCGGCGTCGGCGACGGGCGCGTCGGAGACGGCCGGATCGTCGTCGCCGGCGACGAGCACGGTCCGGTCACCGAACCGCTCGGCGTCGGCGGCGTCGGCCACCAGCACGCACAGCGGCGCGGCGGTTTCGAGGATGTAGTCGATCCGGTCGTCGGGCTGATCCGGGTCGACGGGCACGTAGGCGCCGCCCGCGGTGAGCACCGCGTACATCGCCATCACGAGATCGGCGGACCTGCGCATGGCCAGCGCGACCCGCACCTCGGGTCCGACGCCCTGCGCGATCAGCCGCCGCGCGAGCCGGTTCACCCGGGAGGCGAACTCGCCGTAGGTCAAGCTCTGCCCGCCGGACACCACGGCGACCGCACCGGGGTTGTCCGCAGCGCGCGCCTCGAACAGCGCCGGCAGGGTCGTCGACGCGTCGATGTCGTGCCGGGTCGCGTCGACGCCCGCCACGAGCGCGTCGCGCTCGGCCGCGTCGAGCAGTTCGATGTCACCGACCACGGCAGCGGGATCCGCCGCGATCGCTTCCAGCACACGCACGAAGCGGGCCGCGATCGACTCCACGGTCGCGGGGTCGAACAGGTCCGTCGCGTACGACATCTCGACGAGCAGACCGTTGTCGGCGCCGTCGGGATGATCCGCAACCGTGACCTGCAGGTCGAACTTCGCCAGGTCGTAGTCGAATTCGACCCCGCTGACCGTCAGACCCGGCAGTTCGAGCCGGGTGTTGTCCATGTTCTGGAACGCGAGCGCCACCTGGAACAGGGGATGCCGGGACTGCGACCGAACCGGATTGAGGACCTCGACGAGCCGCTCGAACGGGACCTCCGCGTGGGCGAAGGCCTTCAGGTCCGATGCCCGGACCCGGGACAGCAGTTCGGTGAAGTGCTCGGCGGGATCGACCGTCGAGCGCAGGACGAGCGGATTGACGAACATTCCGATCAGGTCGTCGAGCGCGACGTCCCCACGGCCTGCGACGGGAGAACCGATCGCGATGTCGCGCGAACCCGACAGCCGCGACAGCAGCACGGCCAGCGCACTGTGCACGACCATGAACAGTGTTGCGTTGTTGTCCCGCGCGACCGCGTTCAGCCGATTCCGGAGGCTCGCGTCCAGAGAGAAACGCAGCAGGTCACCGTGGCTGGTCGCCACCGCCGGACGCGGCCGGTCGGTGGGCAGCGGAAGCTCGTCGGGCAGATCCGCGAGTTCCCGCTTCCAGAAGTCGATCTGGCGTGCCGCGACCGACTCCGGATCGTCTTCCGAACCGAGCATCTCCCGCTGCCAGATGCTGTAGTCGGCGTACTGCACCGTCAGCGGCTGCCAGTCGGGGGACTCCCCCGCCGACCGCGCGGCGTAGGCGGTCATGACGTCCCGGGTGAGGGGACCCATCGAGAAGCCGTCCCCGGCGATGTGGTGCACGGAGAACGCCAGCACGTGCTCGGTCGCGCTGATCTCGAACAGCCCCGCCCAGAACGGCACCCGCTGCGTGACGTCGAACGGTGCCGCCATCTTCTCCGCGATCCGCTCGGCGACCTCGCTCTCCGACACGGCCACCGGGCTCAGGTCCGGGATGACCTCGCGGGTCGGCACGACCTTCTGGTAGCCGACGCCGTCGACCTCCGGGTACACCGTCCGCAGCACCTCGTGCCGCGCCAGCACGTCGGCCACCGCGATCTGCAGGGCGTGCCGGTCGAGAAGTCCGGACAGCCGCAGCGCGAACGGAATGTTGTTGACCGCGGAGTCGGGTTCGAGCTGATTGAGGAACCACATGCGCTGCTGCGCCAGCGACAGCGGCACCCGGTCGGGACGCGGCATCGGACGCAACGGAAGCCGCGGCCCGGTTCCGCGATCGGCGGCCTCGTCGACGAGTCGCGCCAGATCGGCCACGGTGGGCGCGTCGAAGAACTCCCCGACCTCGACGTGCACCGAGAACCGCGAGTTGATCCGGGCGACGGCTCGCGTCGCGATGAGCGAGTTGCCGCCGAGCTCGAAGAAGTCGTCGTCGGCGCCGACCCGCTCCGCGCCGAGGAGGTCCGCGAAGATCTGCGCGACCGCCTGTTCGGCGGGCGTCGACGGTTCGCGGTACTCCCGCGCGGACGTGAAGTCGGGGGCGGGCAGTGCCTTGCGGTCGAGCTTTCCGCTGGCGTTGAGTGGGAATTCGTCGAGCTGGACGAACAGGTTCGGAACCATGTAGTCCGGGAGCCGCTCGCGGGCGGTCGCGGTCAGCTCGGCCGTGTCGAGGGTGACTCCCCCCGTCGCGACGACGTACGCGACGAGGTGGTCGCCGGTGACCGGATCGGAGTGCACGACCACCACGGCCTGGGACACGTCGTCGCGTCCGAGGATGGCCGCTTCGATCTCGCCGAGTTCGACGCGCAGTCCGCGCAGTTTGACCTGGAAGTCGACGCGTCCGATGTAGTCGAGCTGCCCGTCGGGGCGGCGCCGGACGAGGTCGCCGGTCCGGTACATGCGTTCGCCGTTGCGGCCGGTGGGGTCGGCGACGAAACGATCCGACGTCAGGTCCGGCCGGGCGACGTAGCCGCGCGCGAGCTGCACACCCGACAGGTACAGCTCGCCGGGAACGCCCGGCGGGACCGGCCGGAGTGCGTCGTCGAGCACGTGCAGTCCGGTGTCGTCGACGGCGGCACCGATCGGGATCGTCCTGTCGCCGCGTGCGGTCGCGTAGTAGGTGACGTCGACGGCGGCTTCGGTGGGACCGTACAGGTTGTGGAGCTCTGCCGAACTGATCTCGTGGAAGCGGGCGACGGTCTGCGCGGGCAACGCCTCACCGGACGCGAAAACGTAACGGAGAGAGTCGGTTCGGGCAGCGAGCGGCTCCGCGACGAAGACGGAGAGCATCGACGGCACGAAGTGCAGTGCGGTCACACCGCGGTCGGCGATCGTGCGGGCGAGGTACTCGGGGTCGCGATGACCGTCGGGCACGGCGACGACCAGGCGGGCGCCGACCTGCAACGGCCAGAAGAACTCCCACACCGAGACGTCGAACGTGAACGGCGTCTTCTGCAGGATGACGTCGGCCTCGGTGAAGCCGTACTCCCGCTGGCGCCAGCGCAGATTCGCGACGATGGCCCGATGGGCGACGGCCACGCCCTTGGGCAGGCCCGTCGAGCCCGACGTGAAGATGATGTAGGCGGTGTTGTCGGGGCGCAGCGGGCCGGTGCGGTCGGCGTCCGTGAGCGGGGCCGCGTCGAAACCGGTCAGGTCGAGCCGATCCACCTCGTGGAGCGGAACGTGTGCGGGCACCTCGATTCCGTCGCGCGAGGTCGTCAGGACCGCGACGGGGCGTGCTGCGGCGAGGACGTGCGCGATGCGGTCGGCCGGGTGGTCCGGGTCGAGCGGGACGTAGGCACCGCCGGCCTTGGCGATGCCGTACATGGCGACGAGCAGATCCAGCGATCGGCGGATCGCGAGGCCCACCGTCGTCTCCGGACCCACGCCGATCGAGACGAGGTAGCGGGCCATCCGGTTGGCGGCGGCGTCGAACTGCGCGTAGGTGAGGGTCTCCCCCTCGAACTCGAGAGCAATCGCATCCGGTGTGCGGGCGACCTGCTGCTCGAACAGCGCCGGCAGGGTGTCGGCCGCTTTGGCGACGACGGGCACGTCGACGACGTCGCCGGTGTCGCAGATGAGGGTCTCGACGACACCGGCGAGGCCACCGTCCGCATCGGATTCGAGCAGTGCGGGAACGAGGTTCGACAGCACCACCGGGACGAGGGCGTCCGGACCGAGCGCGCCGCCCATAACGGCGTCGAGACCGGTCAGTTCGTCGTGGAGCGTTCCGTAGGTGACGGCGGTGTCACCGTGCGAGAGCGCAACCCGCTCGGGCGCTACCGCCGCCACCTCTGAGATCAGCCGCGGGAGGTCCTCGATGGTGAGAGATTCCTGACCGGGCTTCCGAACCGACATCTACCTTTTCCTCTGTGTCGCCAAGCTCTGCGCTTGGGTGATGAGTGACTCGATCAGTGCGGCGTATCCGTCGACGCCCAGGGCCGGAAGGATTCCCGGAACCAGACCGGACAGGGCCACCGAGACCTGCGCCTCCGGTTTGAGCGTCGCCCCCATCGCCTTGGCGACCGACAACAGCTTGTCGTTCAATGCACCGAAGGTGACGGTGGCGTCGCCGTGAGTCAGGGCGATCTCGTCGGGGCGGGCCGCCGCGGCGGCTGCCACCAGCTCGGGCAGGTCCGCGGCGGTGAGCTTCCGCTGCGGCGTCAGGCTCGCGCGTTCCTCGTCGTCGAGGATGTCGATCTCGCGGATCACGACGCCGGGGTTGTCGGTGACCGCGTCGACGACCCGCAGGTACCGCTTCGCGAAGCGGGCGACGGACTCCTCGTCGAACAGGTCGGTGGCATACGTGAACAGCAGCCGGATGCCTCCGCGGCGACCGTGCTCGTCGAACACCTCCCCGCCGCTGAGCTGCAGATCGAACTTCGCCTGGTCGAAGTTGCCCTCGACCACCGAAACCTCGAGTCCCGGCAGCTGCAGCGAACGCGGCGCCATGTTCTGGAACGCGAACAGCACCTGGACGACGGGCGAGTACGCGGCGGTCCGGCGGCGGCCGAGCGCGTCGACGACCCGCTCGAACGGTACGTCGGCGTTGCCGAACGCCCCGAGGTCGCGGTCGCGGACCTGTGCGAGCAGATCGACGAACCCGGCGCCCGACTCGACCTCCGTGCGCAGGGCCAGAGTGTTGACGAACATGCCGATCAGATCGTCGAGCGCCGCCTCACCGCGACCGGCGGTCGGCGTTCCGATGACGACGTCGCCGGTCCCGGTCAGCTTGGACAGCAACACCGCGAATGCGGCGTGCATCACCATGAAGACCGTCGAGTTGTGCTCGCGCGCAACCTTGTCCAGCAGTTCGGCCTGGTTCGCATCCAGCGCGAACTCGTACTCCGCGCCGCGCATCGATGCGCGCGCGGGCCGCGGCCGGTCCGTCGGCAACTCGAGCAGTTCGGGAGCGCCGGCGAGCGTGGACGACCAGTAGTCGAGCTGCCGCGTCACCGCGGACTCGGGGTCGTTCTCGTCACCGAGGATCTCCCGCTGCCACAGCGCGTAGTCGGCGTACTGGACCGGCAACGGCGACCAGGTCGGCATCTCACCGTCGAGACGGGACGCGTAGGCCGTCATCACGTCCCGGGTGAGCGGTCCCATCGAGAAACCGTCGGCGCTGATGTGGTGGATGACCATCACCAGCACGTGATCGGTGGGGCTGACCGAGAACAACCGGCCTCGGACCGGCGCACTCGTCGTGACGTCGAACCCGGCACCGATCATCTCGGCGATCCTGGTCGGCAGCAACGCCTCCGACACGTCCACCGGCGCCAGGTGCGGCGCGGCGTCGGCGACCGGCAGGATTTCCTGCACCGGTCCGTCGTCGGTGTCCGGGTAACGGGTCCGCAGTACCTCGTGCCGATCGAAGACGTCCCGCACCGCAGCACCGAGCGCCGGCACGTCGAGCAGGCCGGACAGCCGCAGCACGACCGGGATGTTGTAGGCGGCGGACGCCGGATTCATCCGGTTGAGCACCCACATGCGCTGCTGCGCGAGCGACAGCGGCACCTGTTCCGGATGCGGCCGTGCGATCAGCGCCGGTCGCGCTCCCGATCCCACGCCGGCTTCCGCACGAGCCGCGAGCGCCGACACCGTCGACGCCTCGAACAGCGCCCGGACCGGAACCGTCGTGTCCAGTGCCGCACCGATCCGCGCCGTCACCTGCGTCGCGAGCAGCGAGTTGCCACCCAGCATGAAGAAGTCGTCGTCGGCACCGACCCGTTCGGTCCCGAGCACCTCCACGAAGATCCCGGCCACGATCTGCTCGATCGGGGTGGCCGGGGCACGGAACTCCTTGGCCTCGAACACCGGTTCCGGCAGCGCCTTGCGGTCGAGCTTGCCGTTGATGTTCAGCGGCAGCGCATCGAGCACGAGGAAGACCGCCGGCACCATGTAGCCCGGCAGGCCGCGGACGGCTTCGGCACGGATGTCGTCGACGACGAGATCCGCCCCGGTGGCCGGCACGAGGTAGGCGACCAGCTGATCGCCGAGCCGATCGTCGTGGTGGACGACCACGACGGCCTGCGCCACGGACGGATGCGCCGCGAGCACCGCCTCGATCTCGCCGAGCTCGATCCGGAATCCGCGGACCTTCACCTGGAAGTCGGTGCGCCCGACGTACCGGAGGGTGCCCTCGTCGGTCCAGGCGACGAGGTCGCCGGTGCGGTACAGCCGGCTTCCGGCCGGGCCGAACGGGTCTGCGACGAACCGTTCCGCCGTCAGATCCGGGCGCCCGAAGTAGCCCCGGGCCAGCTGCGTACCCGCAAGATACAGCTCGCCGAGGACACCGGACGGGACCGGCCGCAGCCGCTCGTCGAGCACGTACAGCCGAGTGTTCCACTCCGGTCCGCCGATCGAGACGGTCGCGGTGTCGTGCTCGGTCACCTCGTGACTGGTGACCGACACCGCGGCCTCGGTGGGCCCGTACAGATTGAACAGCGCCGTGTCCGGATTCCCGGACCGCACGGCCTGCGCGAGGTGCGCAGGCAGTGCCTCACCGATGGCGAGGACGCGCCGCAACGACGAGGGCAGTGCCCCACCGGATTCCGTCGTCAACGCTTCGATCATCGAGGGCACCGCGTGCAACGTGGTCACGCCGCGGCTGCGCATCAGTTCGTTGAGGTAGGCCGGATCACGGTGACCGCCCGCCTCGGCGACCACCAGGCGCGCACCGGACACCAGCGCCGACCAGAACTCCCACACCGACAGGTCGAACGTGGCCGCGGTCTTCAGCAGCACCGCATCCCCGGAGCCGAGATCGAATTCCGCCTTCTTCCAGAGCATCTGGTTGACGACAGCACGATGCGAAACGGCGACACCCTTGGGACGGCCGGTCGAACCGGACGTGAAGATCACGTACGCGGTGTTGTCCGGGTGCAACGGTGCGAGACGTTCGGCGTCGGTGACCGGAGCCTCCGCGCCGGACGCGCCGACGTGGTCGTCGACGAGGACCACCGCACGATTGCCGTCCACCGCGAACCCGTCGCGCGCGCTCGTGAGCACACACACCGGGTCGGCGGTTTCGAGGATGTACTCGGTGCGCTCCGCGGGCTGATCGGGATCGATCGGCACGTAGGCGCCGCCTGCCGCGGACACCGCGTACATGCCCACCACGAGGTCGATCGAACGACGCATCCCCAACGCCACCAACGATTCCGGGCCGACCCCGGCCCCGATCAGGCGGCGGGCGAGCCGTGCCACCCGGGCACCGAACTCGCGGTAGGTCAGCGTCGTCGTGTCGTCCTCGATCGCCGGGGCGTCCGGCGTCGCGGCGACCTGGGCGTCGAACAGCGACACCAGCGTCGCGTCCGGAACGGTGCGCGCCGTGTCGTTCCACTCGGTGAGCATCCGGTCACGCTCGTCCGACGCGAGGATCTCGATGTCGCCGACCGGCGCTGCCGGATCGGTGACGATCGATTCGAGAACCCGCACGAACCTGCCGGCGAACGACGCGACGGTGTCCTCGTCGAACAGATCGGTCGCGTAGCTGAACACCGCGTCGATCCCGGCCGGTGCTCCCGCGTCGTCGTACCGGTCGGTGAGGAACAGCTGCAGGTCGAACTGCGCGACGCCGGTGTCGAGTTCGAGACCGGACACCGTCAGGGCCGGCAGCTCGAGCGAGGTGCGGGACAGGTTCTGGAAGGAGAACCCGACCTGGAACAGCGGGTGGCGGGCCTGCGAACGGGCCGGGTTGAGCACCTCGACCAGACGCTCGAAGGGCACATCCGCATGCGCGAATGCGTTCAGGTCCGTCTCGCGGACCGATTCGAGCAGCTCGCCGAACGACAGTTCCGGACGCACACCGGTCCGCAGGACGAGGGTGTTGACGAACATGCCGACGAGGTCGTCGAGTGCCCGCTCACCGCGACCGGCGATGGGGGTACCGACGGCGATGTCGTGGGTACCGGACAGGCGTGCGAGCAGCACCGCGAACGCGGCGTGGGCCACCATGAACAGCGTCGTGTTGCCGCTGCGCGCGACCGCGCCGAGCCGCTGATGCAGCTCCGGGTCGATCTCGAACGTGACCCGTCCGCCCCGGAACGACTGGGTCGCCGGGCGCGGCCGATCGGTCGGGAGCTCGAGCTGATCGGGCACGTCCGCCAGGGCCTCGCGCCAGTAGCCGATCTGCTTCGAGATCAGCGAGGCATCGTCGTCTTCCGAACCGAGCAGCTGCCGCTGCCAGATCGCGTAGTCGGCGTACTGCACCGCGAGCGGATTCCAGTCCGGCGCACGCCCGTCCAGACGTGCGGCGTAGGCGGTCATCAGATCCCGCGCGAACGGCCCCATCGAGGAACCGTCGGCCGCGATGTGGTGCAGGACCAGCGCGAGGACGTGCCGCTCCGCGGAGAGGCTGTACAGGCGGATCTGCAGCGGCACCGCTGTGGTCACGTCGAACGCGGTCGCCGCCAGCTCGGCCAGCAGGCCGGGCAGCTCCGACTCCGTGGTCACCACGGGCTCGAGATCCGGGACCGCCTCGGCCGCAGGCAGAACGACCTGCACCGGGGCACCCGCGTTCTCCGGGTACACGGTGCGCAGCACCTCGTGCCGGGCCACCACGTCGGCCACCGCGGCGCGCATCGCCGCCACATCCAGGCGGCCCGTCAGGCTCAGCGCCATCGGGATGTTGTAGGCGGTGGACTCGTTGTCGAACCGGTTGAGGAACCACATGCGCTGCTGCGCGAGCGACAGCGGCACCCGCGCCGGGCGCGGCTGCGCGTGCAGCTCGAGCCGCCCGGATCCCGCGTGCGATTCGATCCGCGACGCCAGCGATTCGACGGTCGACGCCTCGAACAGTTCCCGGACCGGGATCCGCGCATCGAGTGCGGCACCGAGCCGCGAGACGACCTGGGTCGCCACGAGCGAGTTGCCGCCGAGCTCGAAGAAGTCGTCGTCGAGGCCGACGCGCTCGACGCCGAGAACCTCGGCGAACACACCGGCGACGATCTCCTCGATCGGGGTCTGTGGCGCACGGAACTCGCGCACCTCGAACACCGGTTCCGGCAACGCCTTCCGGTCGAGCTTGCCGTTCGCGGTGAGCGGCAGCGCATCGAGCACGACCACCACGTCCGGAATCATGTACGCGGTCAGGAACTCACCGACCGCGTCGCGCACCGCGACCGGGTCGACGGTCTCGCCCGCCCGCGGCACCACGTAGCCGATCAACCGATCGCCGGTGCGTTCGGAGCGGCGGACGACCGCCACGGCCTGGGCGACCCCGGAACAGCGGGTCAACGCGGACTCGATCTCCCCGAGCTCGATCCGGAAGCCGCGCAGCTGCACCTGGAAGTCGGAGCGGCCCGCGTACTCGAGGAGGCCGTCGGCGTTCCACCGGGCGAGGTCGCCGGTGCGGTACATCAGGCCCGTTGCACCTTCGGGCGCATAGGGGTCGGCCACGAAGCGGCCCGCGGTCAGCGCCGGCTGCCCCAGGTAACCCCGCGACAGCTGCTCACCGGCCACGTACATCTGGCCCTGGACACCGACGGGAACCGGACGCAGCCGCTCGTCGAGCACGTACACCCGCAGACCCGGCAGCGCGCGGCCGATCACGCTCGCCACCGACGACCGGGCCATCTCCGCGGTCAGTGCCAGGAACGACACGTGCACCGTGGTCTCGGTGATGCCGTACATATTGACCAGCCGGGGCGCGTCGTCGCGGTGCCGCTCGAACCAGCCGGTGAGCTTGCCGAGGTCCAGCGCCTCGCCACCGAAGATCACGTGCCGCAGCGACAGGGCGCCGGAGCCCGTACCCTCCTCCGTCGCGGCTCGGTCGGCCTCCGCGAACTGGTAGAACGCCGACGGTGTCTGGTTGAGCACGGTGACACCGTTGCGCACCACGAGTTCCCGGAACTGTTCGGGCGAGCGCGAAGTGAAGTAGTCGACGACGACCAGCGTGCCGCCGTACAGCAGCGGACCCCACAGCTCCCACACGGAGAAGTCGAACGCGTACGAATGGAACATCGTCCACACGTCGGTTTCGTCGAATCCGAACAGGGGCTGCGCATTCGCGAGCAGCTCGACGACGTTGCGGTGCACGACGGCGACGCCCTTCGGCCGGCCCGTCGAACCCGAGGTGTAGATGACGTACGCCGGATGCGACGACCGGAGCGGCACGAGCCGGTCCGCGTCGGTCACGGGCCGGGTGTCGAGCTCGGCCGGATCGAGGGTGTCGAGCAGCAGCACCTCGACGCCGTCCACCACCGGGATCGACTGCCGATCCACGGTCGTGGTCAGCACGACGACGGGCGCACCGTCCTCGAGCATGTACGCGATGCGGTCCTGCGGATAGGTCACGTCGACCGGCAGGTACGCGGCACCGGAGGTGAGGACCGCGAGCAGCGCCACGATCAGCGACTCGTCACGCGGCAGCGCGACCGCCACGAGCGATCCCGGTCCGACCCCCGACTCGATCAGGCGGCGGGCCAGGCCGTTGACCCGGGCCGAGAGCTCCGCGTAGGTCAGCGATGTCCCGCCGGCCACCACGGCGGCGTTGTCCGGCCACGACTCGGCCGCGGCAGCGAACAACGACGGCAGCGTCGCCGCCGGATCGACCTGCGTGCCGGGCATGGACCACGCCTCGAGGACCTCGGTGCGCTCGCTCGCGGAGAGCAGTTCGACGTCGCCGACCGCGGTCGACGGATCGGCAAGCAGACCGGTCAGGAGCCGCTCGAAGCGCTCCGCGTACGACGCGACGGTCGCCTCGTCGAACAGGTCCGTCGCGTAGGTCCACTCGACGGTGTATCCGCCTTCGGCGGCCGCCGTGAACGTGACCTGAAGGTCGAATTTCGCGACGTGAGCGTCGAATTCGACCGTACGCGCGGTGAGCCCGTCGAGCTCGAGTACCGCCTGCGCCATGTTCTGGAACGTCAGCACGACCTGGAACAAGGGGTGCCGGTTCTGCGCCCGCTCGGGGTCGAGCACCTCCACGAGCCGCTCGAACGGCACATCTGCCTGCGCGAACGCGCCGAGGTCGATGTCCTTGGTCCGGGCCAGCAAGCCCGCGAACGACTCACCGAGTTCGATGCCGGTCCGCAGCACGAGGGTGTTGACGAACATGCCCACGACGTCGTCGAGGGCCTCCTCGCCACGGCCTGCCACCGGCGTACCGATCGCGATGTCGTCGGAACCGGACAGCCGGGACAGCAGCACCGACAGAGCACTGTGCACGACCATGAACGGCGTCGCCCGATGAGCCTGGGCGACCCGGTCGACGAGCCTGCCGGTCTCCGCGGCGATCCGCGAGACATAGGTGTTGCCACGGTACGACGACACCGCCGGACGCGGCCGGTCGGCCGGAAGGTTCAGCTCCTCCGGCAGACCCGACAGGGTCGACTTCCAGTAGTCCAGCTGAGCGGCCGCGACGGATCCCGGATCCGCTTCGTCCCCGAGAATCTCGCGCTGCCACAGCGTGTAGTCGGCGTACTGCACGGACAGCGGCGACCAGGTCGGCACCTCCGCGTGCGTGCGCGCCGCATAGGCGATCATCACGTCACGCGTCAGCGGTGCCATCGAGAAGCCGTCCGCCGCAATGTGATGCACGACGAACACGAGCACGCTCTCGGTGGCGGACACCTTCAGCAGGCGCGCACGCACCGGCGGTGCGACCGTCACGTCGAAGCCGGCGTCGGCGAACTCGGTGACGACCGTGAGCACGTCGCTCTCGGCGACTTCCTCGACCCCGAGGTCGATCCGCGCCGCATCCGGCGGGAGCACCTGCTGGTAACCCACCCCGTCGATCTCGGGGTAGACGGTGCGCAGCGTCTCGTGCCGGGCGACGACATCGTTCACCGCGCGGGCCAACGCCTCGACGTCGAGGGCTCCGGTCAGCCGGATCGCGACCGGGATGTTGTTCACACCGGATCCGGTGTCGAAGCGGTTGAGGAACCACATCCGGGATTGCGCCGCGGACAAGGGAATACGCTCCGGCCGTTCGGAAACCGCGGTGAGCGCCTTCCGGGCGCCCACTCCCGCGGACCGCTCGACACGGGTCGCCAGCGCCGCGACGGTCGACGCCTCGAACAGGACACGCACCGGCACCGCGGTGTCGAGGGCGGCACCGAGCCGGGCAGCGACCTGCGTCGCGATCAGCGAATTACCACCCAACGCAAAGAAATCGTCATCCGCACCGACCCGCTCCACCCCGAGCACATCGGCGAACACCCCCGCCACGATCTCCTCCACCGGAGTCGACGGCACCCGGAACTCCCGCGCCTCGAACACCGGCGCCGGCAACAACTTCCGATCCAACTTCCCCGACGCATTCAACGGGAACTCGTCGAGCACCACCAACGCATCCGGAACCATGTACCCCGGCAACACCGAACCCAACTCGGCCCGCACCGCACCCGAGTCGACCACCGCACCCGACTCCGGCACCACATAACCCACCAACTGCTGACCCAGATCACCGTCGTGCACCACCACCACGGCCTGCGCCACCGCAGCCACATCCAGCAACGCCGACTCGATCTCCCCCAGCTCGATGCGCAACCCACGCACCTTCACCTGGAAATCGGTCCGCCCGATGTACTCCAACTCCCCCGACACCGACCACCGCACCAGATCACCCGTGCGATACATCCGCGCCCCGGAAGAACCATACGGATTGGCCACGAACCGATCCGCCGTCAGATCCGCACGCGCCACATACCCCCGCGCCAACTGATCCCCGGCCAGATACAACTCACCGGCCACCCCCACCGGCACCGGCGCCAACCGCCCGTCCAACACGAACACCTGCGTGTTCCACACCGGCACACCGATCGGCACCGACACCCGATCCGCATCCGACACCTCGTGGAACGTCACATCCACCGCAGCCTCGGTCGGACCGTACAAATTGTGCACCCGCACCGACGGCAACAACTCGCGCAACCGCAACGCCACCGAACCCGGCAACGCCTCCCCCGACGCGAACACCAACCGCAACGACCGCGCCTCGACCACCGACGACTCCGCCACGAACACCGACAACATCGACGGCACGAAATGCACCACCGACACCCCGTACTCGACGATCGCCCGCACCAGATACGCCGGATCCCGATGACCGTCCGGCCGCGCCACCACCAACCGCGCACCAACCTGCAACGGCCAGAACAACTCCCACACCGACACATCGAACGTGAACGGCGTCTTCTGCAACACCACATCCGACGCCGACAGACCGTACTGCGCCTGCATCCACAGCAACCGATTCACGATCGCCGCATGCGAGACCGACACACCCTTCGGACGCCCCGTCGACCCCGACGTGAAAATCACATAGGCCGCCCCCTGCGGCCGCACCACACCCCACCGATCCGCATCGGACAACGGCGCATCGGAAAAACCCGACACATCCAACTCGTCCACACACACCACGGACCGATCACCCGGCACCGCGAAACCATCCCGCGAGGTGGACAACACCACCACCGGATCCGCCGTCTCCAGGATGTAACCCACCCGCTCCGCCGGCTGATCCGGATCCACCGGCACATACGCACCACCGGCCTCGATCACCGCATACACAGCGACCAACATCTCCAACGACCGGCGCATCCCCACAGCCACCAACGACTCCGGACCCACACCCTCGGCCACCAGAAAACGCGCCAACCGCCGCACCCGCGACGCAAACTCCCCATACGACAGCGCCACACCGTCGAACACCACCGCAACCGCATCCGGCGTCCGCGCCACCTGCGCCTCGAACAACTCCACCAACGACACCGACGGCACCACCGCCCCGGTCTCGTTCCACCCCTCCAACACCAACGCCCGCTCCTCCACGCCCAACAGCGGGAGGTCACCGACCAGCGTGGACGGCTCCGAGACCACGGCCTCGAGCAGTCGCACGAAACGCTCGGCGAAGGAACGGACCGTCGATTCGTCGAAAAGGTCCGTCGCATAGGTCAGTTCGGCGGCCATGCCGGCCGGCGAGCCCTGCTCGTCGATCGATTCGGTGAGCGTGACCTGCAGATCGAACTTCGACACCTGCGCGTCGAAGTCGAGACCGCTCACGGACAGGCCGGGCAGCTCGAACGATGTCTGGGCGAGATTCTGGAACGCCAGCATCACCTGGAACAGCGGGTGCCGGGCCTGCGAACGGGCCGGGTTGAGCACCTCGACCAGACGCTCGAACGGCACGTCCGCGTGCCCGAACGCCCCGAGGTCCACCTCGCGCACCCGGCCGAGCAGGTCGCTGAACGACTCGGCCGGATCGACCGGGGTGCGCAGGACCAGCGTGTTGACGAACATGCCGACCAGATCGTCGAGACCGGCTTCACCACGGCCCGCGACCGGGGTGCCGATCGCGACGTCGTCCGATCCCGACAGGCGCGACAGCAGCACCGCCAGCGCGCTGTGCACGACCATGAACAACGTGGTCGCGTGTTCCCGCGCGAACGTGTTGAGGGCCGAATGAAGTTCCGGTTCCACCGTGAAGCGGATGCTCGCGCCCGCGAAGGACGCGGTGGACGGACGCGGCCGGTCGCTGGGCAGATCGAGCTGATCCGGCAGGCCGGCCAGCGTGGCCGACCAGTAGTCCAGCTGACGTGAGATCAGAGAATCCGGGTCGTGCTCGTCGCCGAGGACCTCACGCTGCCAGAGCGCGAAGTCGGCGTACTGCACCGGAAGCGGCGACCAGGCCGGGGCATCCCACGACGATCGCGCGGCATAGGCCACCATGACGTCCCGGGCGAGCGGCCCCATGGACCATCCGTCCGCGGAGATGTGGTGGACGACCATGCCGAGGACGTAGTCGCGTTCACCGATCTCGAACAACCGGGCGTGCATCGGGACCTCGGAGGTCACGTCGAAGCCGACGGAAGCGAGCTCGAACAGCTTGTCCTGGAGTTCCTCCGGGGTGACCTGCTCGGGCGTCAGGTCGGGAACGGTCTGCACCGCCTCCTGCACGACCTGCCGCGGGCCGTCCGGCGAGTCCGGGAAGATCGTCCGCAGCGACTCGTGCCGCTCGGTCACGTCGATGACCGCGACCTGCAGCGCGATGATGTCGAGTTCACCGCTGAGCCGGATCACGACCGGAATGTTGTTGACCGCCGAGCCCGTGTCGAATCGGTTGAGGAACCACATGCGCTGCTGCGCGAGCGACAGCGGGATCCGGTCCGGGCGCTCCATGGGTGCCAGTGCGGCGCGACCGCCGGCCCCGGCATGCTGCTCGACCCGGGCAGCGAGCGCTTCGACGGTCGAGGCCTCGAACAGGGCCCGGACCGGGACCGTGGTGTGCAGCGCGGCACCGAGCCGCGAGACGACCTGGGTCGCGATGAGGGAGTTGCCGCCCAGCTCGAAGAAGTCGTCGTCGACGCCGACCCGCGTCACACCGAGCACGTCGGCGAACGTGTTGGCGACGATCTCCTCGACGGGAGTCGACGGGGAGCGGAACACCTTGGTCTCGAACACCGGCGCGGGCAACGCCTTCCGGTCGAGCTTGCCCTGTGGGGTCAGCGGGACCTCGTCGAGGACGACGATCGCCGCGGGCACCATGTGCGAGGGCAGGCGATCGGCGACGAACGCCGTCAGAGCGTCGACGCGCACCGAACGCCCCGGCACGGCCGTCACATAGGAGACGAGCTGGGCCGTGCCCGACACACCGGTGTGGCCGATCGTCACCGCGAAGTCGACGTCCTCGTGCGCTGCGAGGGTCGCGTCGATCTCGCCCAGTTCGATGCGGAAGCCGCGGATCTTCACCTGGAAGTCGCTGCGGCCGACGTACTCGATGCGCGGCGTCGGCGCCCCGGGCACCCAGCGCACCAGGTCACCCGTGCGGTACATGCGCCGGCCGTCTCCGGCGAACGGATCGACGAGGAATCGTTCGGCCGTCAGGCCCGCGCGGGCGTGGTATCCGCGGGCCACACCCGCACCCGAGATGTAGAGCTCGCCGACGACGCCCTCCGGCACCGGGCCGAGCCGCGAGTCGAGCACGTACGTCGTCACGCCGCGGATCGGGCCGCCGATGACGATCGGCTCACCCGCGACCAGTGCGTCGGAGATGTTGGACGCGACGGTCGCCTCGGTCGGCCCGTACGCGTTGAACATCGACCGGCCCGGCACCCACCGGGCGACGAGTTCCGGCGAGCATGCTTCGCCGCCGACCACGACGACGCGCAAGTCCGGCAGGCCCGTGGGATCCACCGATCCCAGGGCTGCGGGAGTGACGAACGCGTGCGTGACCCGGCCGCGGACCAGCACGTCCGCCAGGTCGCCGCCACCGAAGACGGAGGTCGGGACGATCACCATCGCCGCCGCGCCGGCAGTCGCGAGCAGCAACTCCAGAATCGACGCGTCGAAGCTGGGCGAGGCGAAATGCAGTGTGCGCGAGGACGGCCCGATGCCGTACCGGTCCCGCTGTTCGGCCTCGAATCCGGCGAGGCCGGAGTGGGTGACCGCGACGCCCTTCGGGGTGCCCGTGGAACCGGAGGTGTAGATCAGGTACGCGAGGTTGTCCAGGCGCAGCGGGCGGATCCTGTCCGCGTCGGTGATCGGAGCCGGCGAGGCGACCGCACGGTCGCCGAGGAATTCGGTGTCGTCGACCGCGAGCCAGGTGACGCCACCGGGCAGGACCGTCCGGTAGTGCTCCGTCGTCAGGCCGAGCTCGGCACCCGAATCGACGATCATGTGCTCGATACGGTCGGCGGGGTAGTTCGGATCCACCGGAACGAAGGCGGCACCGGACTTGGCGACCGCCC
This sequence comes from Rhodococcus sp. O3, assembly GCF_048897285.1. Taxonomy (NCBI): domain Bacteria; kingdom Bacillati; phylum Actinomycetota; class Actinomycetes; order Mycobacteriales; family Nocardiaceae; genus Rhodococcus; species Rhodococcus sp. O3. Next base: position 8,858 of record NZ_JBMBTE010000072.1, on the reverse strand, counting down.
ACCACGAGATCACCGAATCGATCGACCGCGGCACCGCGATCGCCACCACGGACTCGGGGCCGATCCCGCGGGCGATCAGCATGCGCGCGAACTGCGAAGAGACCGCGTCGAGTTCGCGATAGGTCAGCGTCCTGTCACCCGAGACGAGGGCCGGGCCGTCCGGGTTCCGGGAAGCGGCGTCGGCCAGCAACCGGGCCAGGGTGGCCGGTTCGGCACCGCCGGCACCGGTCGTGGAGACCAGCGCGCGCCGCTCACCCACATCGAGAATCTCGAGATCGCCGACGGCCCGCTTCGGATCGGCGACGATGGCCCCCAGCAGACGCTGGAACCGCTCGGCGAAGCCACGCACCGTCGAGACATCGAACAGATCTGTGGCATAGACGAATTCGGCCCCGAGACCGACGGTCGTGCCGGTGCTGTCGGTGCGTTCGGACAGGGTCAGCTGCAGATCGAACTTGGCGACGTCGACGTCGACCTCGCTCGCCTCGATCGTCAGACCGGGCAGTTCGAGACTGGTGTTCCCCATGTTCTGGTAGGCCAGAACGACCTGGACCAACGGGTGCCGGGACTGCGAACGTGCCGGCTTGAGGACCTCGACGAGCCGCTCGAACGGCACATCCGCGTTCGCGAATGCTCCCAGGTCGATCTCGCGCACCTGCTGCAGCAGCTCCGTGAACGACGCCTTCGGGACGATCCGGGTCCGCAACACGAGGGTGTTGACGAACATGCCGATCAGGTCGTCGAGGGCTTCCTCACCACGACCGGCGATGGGGGTCCCCACGGCGATGTCCTCCGTGGCGGAGAGCCGGGCGAGCAGGACCGCAAGCGCCGAGTGCATGACCATGAACAGCGAAACATTCTGTTCGCGAGCAAGTTCCTCGAGTGCGCGGTAGGTGCGTGCGTCGATGTCGAACCCGACGCGGCGACCCACGAAGGACTGCACCGCCGGCCGTCGCCGGTCCGAGGGCAGATCGAGCTGTTCGGGGATCCCGGCCAGCTGGTTCGACCAGTATTCGATCTGCATCGCGGCGAGCGAGGTCGGATCGGTCTCGTCCCCGAGAACGTCGCGCTGCCACAGCGTGTAGTCGGCGTACTGCACGGACAGCGGCGCCCAGGTCGCCGCGGTCGATTCGGTGCGTGCGACATAGGCCGCCGCCATGTCGCGCGCGAGCGGACCGAAGGACACGCCGTCGGCCGCGATGTGATGGATGACCATGGCGAGCGCGACTTCGTTCGCGCCCATGCGGAACAGGCGGCAGCGAACCGGAATCTCGTGGGAGACATCGAATCCCGCCGATGCGAACTCGGCGAGGACTTCGGGAAGCTCGTCGGGACCGGCGAACTCCTCCTCGAGACCGAGATCGACGTCCCCGATCGGCAGGATCAGCTGGTACGCCCCGGCACCCGATTCGGGGAAGACGGTGCGCAGCGACTCGTGCCTCTCCACGACGTCGTACAGCGCCGCCCGGAGCGCCTCTACGTCCACGTTGCCCTCCATGCGAAGCACGAAGGGAAGGTTGTAGGTGGCGGCGGACGGGTCGAACTGGTTGAGGAACCACATCCGCTGCTGAGCCAGCGAGAGCGGAATCTCGTCCGGACGGGGGTAGCGAACGAGCGCCGGCCGCCGGCGGTCTCCGGCGCGCGATTCCGAAACCGCCTGCGCCAGTTCGGAAACCGTCGGAGACTCGAACACCGTTCGCACGCCGAGCTGGATGTCGAGTGCCGCGGCGATCCGGGCGACGACCTGCGTCGCGATCAGCGAATTACCACCCAACGCAAAGAAATCGTCATCCGCACCGACCCGCTCCACCCCGAGCACATCGGCGAACACCCCCGCCACGATCTCCTCCACCGGAGTCGACGGCACCCGGAACTCCCGCGCCTCGAACACCGGCGCCGGCAACAACTTCCGATCCAACTTCCCCGACGCATTCAACGGGAACTCGTCGAGCACCACCAACGCATCCGGAACCATGTACCCCGGCAACACCGAACCCAACTCGGCCCGCACCGCACCCGAGTCGACCACCGCACCCGACTCCGGCACCACATAACCCACCAACTGCTGACCCAGATCACCGTCGTGCACCACCACCACGGCCTGCGCCACCGCAGCCACATCCAGCAACGCCGACTCGATCTCCCCCAGCTCGATGCGCAACCCACGCACCTTCACCTGGAAATCGGTCCGCCCGATGTACTCCAACTCCCCCGACACCGACCACCGCACCAGATCACCCGTGCGATACATCCGCGCCCCGGAAGAACCATACGGATTGGCCACGAACCGATCCGCCGTCAGATCCGCACGCGCCACATACCCCCGCGCCAACTGATCCCCGGCCAGATACAACTCACCGGCCACCCCCACCGGCACCGGCGCCAACCGCCCGTCCAACACGAACACCTGCGTGTTCCACACCGGCACACCGATCGGCACCGACACCCGATCCGCATCCGACACCTCGTGGAACGTCACATCCACCGCAGCCTCGGTCGGACCGTACAAATTGTGCACCCGCACCGACGGCAACAACTCGCGCAACCGCAACGCCACCGAACCCGGCAACGCCTCCCCCGACGCGAACACCAACCGCAACGACCGCGCCTCGACCACCGACGACTCCGCCACGAACACCGACAACATCGACGGCACGAAATGCACCACCGACACCCCGTACTCGACGATCGCCCGCACCAGATACGCCGGATCCCGATGACCGTCCGGCCGCGCCACCACCAACCGCGCACCAACCTGCAACGGCCAGAACAACTCCCACACCGACACATCGAACGTGAACGGCGTCTTCTGCAACACCACATCCGACGCCGACAGACCGTACTGCGCCTGCATCCACAGCAACCGATTCACGATCGCCGCATGCGAGACCGACACACCCTTCGGACGCCCCGTCGACCCCGACGTGAAAATCACATAGGCCGCCCCCTGCGGCCGCACCACACCCCACCGATCCGCATCGGACAACGGCGCATCGGAAAAACCCGACACATCCAACTCGTCCACACACACCACGGACCGATCACCCGGCACCGCGAAACCATCCCGCGAGGTGGACAACACCACCACCGGATCCGCCGTCTCCAGGATGTAACCCACCCGCTCCGCCGGCTGATCCGGATCCACCGGCACATACGCACCACCGGCCTCGATCACCGCATACACAGCGACCAACATCTCCAACGACCGGCGCATCCCCACAGCCACCAACGACTCCGGACCCACACCCTCGGCCACCAGAAAACGCGCCAACCGCCGCACCCGCGACGCAAACTCCCCATACGACAGCGCCACACCGTCGAACACCACCGCAACCGCATCCGGCGTCCGCGCCACCTGCGCCTCGAACAACTCCACCAACGACACCGACGGCACCACCGCCCCGGTCTCGTTCCACCCCTCCAACACCAACGCCCGCTCCTCCACGCCCAACAGCGGGACGGAGTGGACCGGCAGTGACGGATCGGCATCGACGAATGCGGTGAAGAAGTCCAGGAAGCGCGCGTGGTGCGCAGAGTTCTCTTCCGCCGTGTAGCGATCGGGGTTGGCCTCGAAGTCGATGTTGAGGCGCGTGCCGTTGACGTTCTCGTAGAAGTTGATGCCGAGATCCTCGACCGTGCCGGTCGACAGGATGGTGAGCTCGCCCAGGATGGGGCCGAACGGGATGCCGCCGTGGAACAGCATCACGTTCACGAGGGGCCCGAACAGGCCCCCGTTCGGATCCGCCGAGTCGCGGCGGATGTCCTCGTGGCGGAACAGCTGGTGCCGCAGAGCCCCGGCGACCGCGACCTGCACCTCGGAGATCAGCTCGGCGACGGTCGTGTCGTGCCCGACCCGCACGGTCAGCGGCACGATGTTGGACAGCATGCCGCCCGATCGCCGGGTCAGCGCGGTGGTCCGCCCCGTCACGGGCAGGCTCAGGACGACCTCTTCCCGTCCGGTCATCTGGGACAGGAAGGCCGCGACCGACGCGATGAGGAACGTGGACCGGATGGTGACGTTGCGCTCGACGGCGGCGTCGAACCGTGTGGCCAAGCTCTCGGACAGCGTGGCCGAGGAGAGCTCCTTGCGGGCCGCCGGCGGAGCGATCCGGTGGCTCAGGCCGACGGCGCTGTCGAGTCCTGCGATGCGTTCGCGCCAATACTCGCGGTCCCGTTCGAAGCGAGGACTGTTGCGGTAGGCCAGCTCGGCCTCGCGCAGATCCGGGAGGTCCCCGACCTCGAGGGGTTCCGGCTCACGACCCTCGACCGCGGCCGAGTAGAGCTCCGCGACGCGCGTCATGAAGTTCATGGCGCCGAAGCCGTCGAGCACGACGTGGTGCACCCGGGCATACCAGTAGTAGCGGGAGTCCTCGAGTCGCAGCGCGGCGGCGACGATCAGCCGGTCGTTGACGATGTCGATGGGCCGGCTGTACTCGGCGCGCATCCACTCTTCGGCCGCCTTCTCCGGATCGGGAGTATCCCGCAGATCGACGAGCTCGAGAGGAGTGTCGAGGGACGGGTCGACGATCTGGTAGGGCACCCCGTCGATCTCGAGGAGCCGAACGAATCCGGACTGGAGGTCGCCGGCAGCGATCCGGCTGACCCTTTCGAGCACCTCGGTGTCGAGGTCCCCGCGGAGGTCGACGTACTGCGCGTTGTTGATCGCGACGGACGGGTTACGGTGCTGCGCGTACCACAATCCGAGCTGCGCCGGGGAAAGCGGGAATGCGCCCCCCTGCAGCGCCTGATCAGCGCTGTCGATTCCGTCGATTTCTCGCGGGTCCAACCGTTACCTCGTTTCCGGAACATCTTCGAGTTCCCCACACCACAAACGCCCTGTTCCTCGCCCGGGAGGGCACAGGAACCGACCGCTACTCGCACAAGAGCAACCGCTGCTTATCGTCTATTGCCGGTCGGTCCAACTCTGTTTCATCGGCGCACCTGCGCCTGCCCTGCACGGACCCCCGTCCGCCTCCCCCCGCACGCCGAAGACCGCCCCGAGGTACCGGGGCGGTGAGGTGGGCATTCGGCGCACGCACATCGCCCCAATCTACCGCCTGGGAACACTGCCGCCGAAACGACCGCACGGGACCCGACGCTGCGCGCCGAACCCCGCGGGAGTGAATCTACCGGGCAGTAGCGACAGCGGTCGCGTTTTCCCGTCACCTGCTCACCAGAGCACCGCGATGATCACGTTGAGGATGCCGAGACCGCCGATCGTGTGGGCGAGAGCACCCGTCGAACCCGGGCTCTGCTTCTCCTTCTTGAGGCCCACGATCGCGAGGACGAGGATCACGAGGGCGACCACGAGCTTGATGCCGATCTTCATGTGGTTCAGCTCAACCACGTCCTGCGCCTCGCGCAGACCGACGAGGGCGAGGCCGCTGACGAGCTGGAGGATCGCGCCGTGCAGCATGCCGGTCACGACGCGAGGTTCCTTCACCACGGCGAGCCAGCTGCCGATGATGCCGGCGAGGCCGATGAAGTGCAGGATGAGGAAGATCTTGATGGCGACGTCCATGCCCGTCATCCGAGCATCGACGTCGGTGTTTTGTCCAGTTAGGTCACGCTCAGGATGTGTCCGAGGTCACGAGACCGACCGTCTCGTGGACCGAACTGCTCCAGCACGTGTAGGGCGTCGCCCCGCCACCGGTTTCCCGGTGGCGAGGCGACGCCCTCGAGGCCTGCGGCCCGAAACGCCCTCGAGGCCTGCGGCCCGAAACGCTACTGTCGCGCGTCCTCCCCGCCCGTCGGGGCATGCCCCTGCACGCGGGCTTCGACGGACCGGTGCAGGATCTGCTCGGCGTGCCGCAGCACCGGCGCGTCGACCATCTTTCCTTCGAACTGGAACACGCCGCGTTCCTCGGGCACCGCGGCCAGCACGCGTCGCGCCCACTCGACCTGTTCTTCCGTCGGGGCGTAGGCCTGGCGGATGACCTCGATCTGGCCGGGGTGAATGGCGACCTTCGCGTCGAAGCCCACCGCGACGGCGTCGAGCGTCTCGTCCCGCAGGCCGTCGTGGTCCTTGATGTCGAGATACACCGAGTCCAGCGCCCACCGGCGGTAGGTCTTCGCCGCGAGCAGCGCCGACGAACGGACGTGCCGCGCGACGTCGCGATACGAACCGTCCGCGTGCCGGCTGGACTGGCCGCCCAGCCCGACGACGAGATCTTCCGCACCCCACATGACGCCGATCGTGCCGGCGGCGAGTGCGATCTCGGAGACGGCGAGGGCGCCGGGCGGCGACTCGATCAGCGCGATCACCTCACGCGGCGCGAGGGAGGTGACCTGCTCCGCGGACTCGCACTTGGCGAGCATCACACGCGTGTACGCGGTCTTGGCGAGCGCCTTCAGGTCCTCGGCGTGCTCCTCGGTACCGACCGGGTTGACCCGCACCACGGTCCGTTCGGGATCGAGGGGTGAGTCGACGAGGCAGCGCCGCGCGTAGTCCTTGTCGGCGTGCGCGACACCGTCCTCGAGGTCGAGGATCACGACGTCGGCGATCGCCGCGGCCTTCCCGTACCGCTCGGGCCGGTCCGCCGGGCAGAACAGCCACGCAGGGCCCGGAATGGTGCTCATCGTCGTCAACCTTCCTGCGCCGGATCGACCGGCCGCTTCTGGACGAGAGTCTGCCGCACCGCGACGGCGATCACCTTGCCGTGCTGATTGCGGGCGGTGTGTTCGAACGTCACGATGCCCTGCCCCGGCCGGGACTTCGACTCGCGCTTGTCGGTGATGAGGGTTTCCGCATACATGGTGTCGCCGTGGCGGACGGGATGCGGGAACTTGACCTCCGAGAAGCCGAGATTGGCGACGATCGTGCCCTGGGTGAGCTGCGCGACGGACAGGCCGATCAGCGTGGACAGCGTGAACATCGAGTTGACCAGCGGCTCGCCGAACTCGGTGCCGGCACTGTAGGCGGCATCGAGGTGCAGGGCCTGGGTGTTCATCGTCAGCGTCGTGAACAGAACGTTGTCCGCCTCGGTCACGGTACGGCCGGGCCGGTGCTCGTAGACGGCGCCGAGTTCGAACTCCTCGAACCACAGGCCCCGCTGGACGACGCGCTTGGTGACTTCCGTGTTGTTCGTGGGCGTGTTGTTCGCGGGGGTGTTGTTCGCGGGTGCGGTGCTCACAGGCCCAGCTCCCGCGCCACCAGCATCAGCTGGACCTCGGTGGTGCCCTCGCCGATCTCGAGGATCTTGCTGTCGCGGTAGTGCCGCGCCACCGGGTACTCGTTCATGAAGCCGTAGCCGCCGTGGATCTGGGTGGCATCGCGCGCGTTGTCCATCGCCGCCTCGGACGCGATGAGCTTGGCGATCGCAGCCTGCTTCTTGAACGGCTTGCCGGAGAGCATCAGGGCTGCCGCGTCGTAGTAGGCGGTCCGGGCCGTGTGCGCCCGCGCTTCCATGCGCGCGATCTTGAAGGCGATGGCCTGGTTGCTGCCGATGGGCCGGCCGAACGCCTCGCGTTCCTTGGCGTACTTGACGGACTCGTCGACACAGCCCTGTGCCGCACCGGTGGACAGGGCTGCGATCGCGATACGGCCCTCGTCGAGGATCCGCAGGAAGTTCGCGTAGCCGCGGCCGCGCTCACCGAGCAGGTTCTCGGCCGGCACCCGCACGTCGGAGAACGTGAGCGGATGCGTGTCCGAGGCGTTCCAGCCGACCTTGTTGTACGCGGGTTCGGCGGTGAATCCGGGGGTGTCGGTGGGAACGACGATCGTGGAGATCTCCTTCTTGCCATCCCGTTCGCCCGTGACGGCGGTGACGGTGACGATCTCGGTGATGTCGGTGCCGGAGTTGGTGATGAACTGCTTGTTGCCGTTGATCACCCACTGGTCGCCGTCGAGCTTCGCGGTGGTCTTGGTGCCGCCCGCGTCGCTGCCGGCGCCCGGCTCGGTCAGGCCGAACGCGCCGAGCGCGCGGCCCGCGGCGAGCTGCGGCAGCCACTTGTTCTTCTGTTCTTCGTTGCCGAAGCGGTAGATCGGCATCGCACCGAGCGAGACGCCCGCCTCGAGGGTGATGGCGACGGACTGATCGACCTTGCCGAGTTCCTCGAGGGCCAGGCACAGAGCGAAGTAGTCGCCGCCCTGGCCGCCGTACTCCTCGGGGAAGGGCAGGCCGAACAGGCCCAGCTCGGCCATGCCCGCCACGACCTCGTACGGGAAGGTGTGGTTGGCGTCGTGCTCGGCGGCGACCGGCGCGACGACGGTGCGCGCGAATTCCGCGACGGTGTTCTTCAGGTCCCGGTAGTCGTCGGGAAGCTGGTCGGTGGAGAGGTAGCTGCTCATGGTGCGGTCCTAGTTCTCGGTCTCGGAAGGAACTGCGGCGTCGGAAGGAACTGCGGTGTCGGTGTGGACGGGCACGATGCGTGCGAGGAGCTGGTCGACCTTGACCTGATCGCCGGCGGCGACCAGCAGTTCGACGGTGCCGTCGACCGGCGAGGTCAGGGCGTGCTCCATCTTCATGGCCTCGACGACCACGACCGTGGTGCCGGCGGTGACCGTGGCACCGGCCTCGACGGGGGTGGCGATGACCGTGCCCGGCATGGGGCTGGTCAGCTCCGCTTCCCCGGCGTGCGCATCCGCGCCGCGGATGTTCGGTTCGCGGGCCTCGCGCACCGGCCACGTGCCGCCGTTGCCGGCCAGCCACACGTGATCGTCGTCGGCGGCGACGCGGAACACCGAACGCCGGCCGTCGAGGGTGATGCTCAGGACAGCCCCGTCGAGCTCTGCGGTGAGCGGGCGCCCGGGGCCGTCCTCGATGCGGGCGGTCGCGGCACCGGGAGTGCCGCTGATGTGCACGTGGTCGGTGCGGGTCGGGGTCTGCAACCGGATGGTCGTCGGGGCCGGGGTGCCG
>NZ_JBMBTE010000071.1:0-28287 GCF_048897285.1 Rhodococcus sp. O3 | reverse complement strand
TGGCCTTGTTGCGGGCCTCGGTGTCCTCGTAGACCGGATCGGAGTCGGCGACCACCCCGGCGCCGGCCTGGACGTACGCGACGCCGTCCTTGACGAGCGCGGTGCGGATGGCGATGGCGGTGTCGGCGTCGCCGGCGAAGTCGAGGTAACCGACGATGCCGCCGTAGATGCCGCGGCGGGTCGGTTCGAGCTCCTCGATGAGTTCCATCGCGCGGACCTTCGGCGCACCGGACAGAGTGCCCGCCGGGAAGCACGCGGTGACGGCGTCGAGGGCGTGCTTGCCCTCGGCGAGGCGGCCGGTGACGGTCGAGACCAGGTGCATCACGTGGCTGTACCGCTCGATGTGCCGGTAGTCGTGCACCTTCACGGTGCCGGGTTCGCACACGCGACCGAGGTCGTTGCGGCCGAGGTCGACGAGCATGAGGTGCTCGGCGTTCTCCTTCTCGTCGTTGATGAGGTCCTTCTCGAGCAGGACGTCCTCCTCCTCGCTGTTGCCGCGCCACCGGGTGCCCGCGATCGGGTGGGTGGTGGCGACGCCGTCGGAGACGGTGACGAGTGCTTCAGGGCTGGATCCGACGATGGAGAACGCGGTCTCCCCGTCCGGACCCGGAATGTGCAGCAGGAACATGTACGGGCTCGGGTTCGACGCGCGCAGCATCCGGTACACGTCGATGGGCGCTGCGGGACAGTCGATTTCGAAGCGCTGCGAGAGCACCACCTGGAAGGCTTCACCGGCTTCGATGTCGCCGATGAGCTTGCGGACGTCGGCGCCGAAGCCCTCGGTGGTCCGCTGCCGCCGGTAGTCGGGGGCGGGCTTCGAGAACGTGGAGACGGTGGACTCGGCGGGGGCGGCGAGCGCGGCGGTCATCCGGTCGAGCCGCGCGACCGCGTCGTCGTAGGCCTCGTCCACGCGTTCGTCGGAGCCGTCCCAGTTGACGGCGTTGGCGATGAGCCAGATCATGCCCTCGTGGTGGTCGACGGCGGCGAGGTCGGTCGCGAGGAGCATGACGAGTTCGGGGATCTGCAGGTCGTCCTCGGCGATCGAGGGCAGCTTCTCGAGGCGCCGGACGGTGTCGTAGCCGAGGTAGCCGACCATGCCGCCGGTCAGCGGCGGGAGGCCGTGCAGACGCTCGGTGTGCAGGAGCTTCAGGGTTTCGCCCAGGACGTCGACGGGATTGCCGCCCTGGGGTGCGCCGGCGGGAACGCTGCCGTACCAGGCGGCTTCACCGTCGACGACGGTGAGCGCGGCGGGACTGCCGGCGCCGATGAACGACCAGCGCGACCAGGAGCGGCCGTTTTCCGCGGATTCGAGCAGGAAGGTTCCGGGCCGATCGGCGGCGAGCTTCCGGTACGCCGACAGCGGCGTCTCGGCGTCGGCGAGCACCTTGCGGGTGACGGGCACGACGCGGTGCTCGGCCGCGAGTACCCGGAACTCCTCGCGGGTGGTGGTATCGGATCGACCGTGCGCGGACGGGTCGCTGGCTGCGGGAATGGTGGTGGGCTCGCCGGACATGCGCCCATCATCCCAGGGCTGCCGTGAGGGCCGCGCGCGCGGTAGCGTCGCCGGGCATGAGACCCGGTGACATCGCCCCCGATTTCTCGCTGCGCGACCAGGACGGCAAGCTGCGCTCGCTCGGCGAGCTGCTCGCCGGCGGCCCGCTGGTGCTGTTCTTCTATCCGGCCGCGTTCACGCCGGTGTGCACCGCGGAGGCCTGCCATTTCCGGGATCTGGCGGCGGAGTTCGCCGCCGTCGGCGCGACCCGCGTCGGGATCAGCGCCGATCCGGTGGACCGGCTCGCGTCGTGGGCGACGCGGCAGGCGTTCGACTTCCCGTTGCTGTCGGACCCGGACGGTGTCGCCGCCGCGGCCTACGGGGTGCGGCGCGGGCTACTCGGGAAGCTGTCCCCGGTCAAGCGGACCACGTTCGTGATCGACACCGATCGCCGCATCCTCGAGGTGGTCGCGAGCGAATTGCGCGCGTCGGTGCACGCGGACCGCGCGCTCGACGCGCTGCGCGCCCGCTGAGCGGGTTCAGTCCACCTGGATCGAGCGTTTCGCCAGGCCCATCCAGAATCCGTCGATGACCTGCCGGGCCGTCTGCTCGGGGTTGCTCGAGGCGCCGAGCGTGACGAACAGCGGCGCGAAGTGCTCGACGGTCGGGTGCGCGTAGGGCATGCCCGGTGCCCGGGTGCGGAAGTCGAGCAGTCCCTCGATGTCGCCGGCCGCGAACCGTTCCCCGGCCCACGCGTCGAACTCGGAGGACCAGCCGGGGGCGGCCGCCTCGGGTCGCATGTCGCGCAGGAACGGCAGGCCGTGGGTGGTGAAGCCGGAACCGATGATGAGCACGCCCTGCTCGCGCAGCGGCCGCAGGCGCTCGCCGAGGTGCAGTAGCCGCTGCGGGTCGAGGGTGGGCAGCGAGATCTGCAGCACCGGGATGGCGGCGTCGGGGTACATGACGGTCAGCGGCACGTAGGCGCCGTGGTCGAGACCGCGGTCGGGCTGCTGCACGACCGGTTCGTTGTCGGGCATCAGCGCCGCGACCTGGCGGGCGAGGTCGGGTGCGCCGGGTGCGGCGTAGGTGACCTCGTAGAAGCGTTGCGGGAAGCCCCAGAAGTCGTAGACGAGCGGGGTGCCGGTGGTGGTGGCGCCGATGGTCAGCGGCGCCGATTCCCAGTGCGCGGACACCACGAGGATCGCCGTGGGGCGCGGCAGGTCCGCTGCCCACCGCTGCAGCTGGGACACCCACAGTTCGCTGTCGACGAGCGGCGGGGCGCCGTGGCTCAGGAACAGGGCAGGCATGGTGCTCATGACACTCCTAGAAGTTGAAGCTTCAACCATCATAGGGGTGCAACGAGCGGATCGCCAAGTTCATTCCCGGCCGCTGCGAGCGTGCTCACACCGGAGAAGACCGAAATGACGGACGGCGCACCGAAATATCGGTGCACCGACCGTCGTACCGGGCGCTTCCGACTGGATCGTTCGCGTCAGCCCACGAACGTGAGCAGCGCCCAGCCCACCCCCACCGCCGACGCGGCGACCGCCAGCGTCAGCGGAATCCCGAACCGCACGAACGTCGCCGTCGAGTACCCGCCCGGGCGCAACACCATGAGATTCGTCTGGTGGCTGTACGGGTTGAGGAAGGTGAACGAGATGCACGTGCCGATCAGCGTGAGCAGCAGCACCGGATCCAGATCCGTGGTCGCGGCGATCTGCAGGGCGATCGGGGTCAGGATGGCCGCGGCGGCGGCGTTGGTCACCACGTTCGTCAACACCGTGGTGCCGACGACGAACACCAGGACGATCAACGCGACATTGCCGGCGGCCAGGGTGAGAACGGCGTCCGAGATGTAGTCCCCTAGGCCGCTGCGCACGACGATCGTGCCCAGCCCCACCGATCCGGCGATGATCGCCAGGATGTTCCAGTTCAGTGCGCGCACGGCCGATCTCGGCGTCAGCACCCCGGTCAGCACCATCAGGACGGCGCCGGCGGTCGCGACGAGTTCGACCGCGAGGACGCCGGACGACGCCGCGGCGATGGTGGCGGCCAGGATGCTCACGGCGATCCACGTCTTCGCGGCCTGCGGCGCCTTGCCGGACAGCTCCCGCCACACCGCCACCAGGGAGTTGTCCGCGAGCGAGTCGGCCGATTCCGCGGTGATCAGGCACAGCCCACCGGGTCGAGCGGGAGCCTCGCGCAGCAGCCGATCGGTCTGCGCGGCGATCACCAGGATGTCCTCGTGCTCCTCGAGGTCGCGCACCGACCGGCCCTCGTTGGTGGCGATGGCCACGCGGAACAGCCGCTGCGGGACCAGGCCGAAAACCGGGTTCGACCACAGCATCCGGACCCCGGCCTCCGTCGCCCGGTACACCAGGACGTCGCCCGGCTCGAGCGGGCTGTCGATGTCCACGGGGTCGCCCCAGCGGCGGATCTCCACGAGTTCGTACTCCGCCGTGGACTGGACGTCGAGCCGGGATGCGGTGCGTCCGACGGCGAGTGCCCGCGCCGAGATCGGGATCTCGGCCTGCCACGAGAAGTCGCGTGCTCCCTCGTCGATCCGTCCTCCGAGCAGCAACGGTGCGGTGACCGTCAGCACCAGCCAGCCGACCACGGCCACCGGCACCGCGATGGGCACGAACGAGAACATCGTGACCTGTACCCCGGCCGGCTGGGCGAGCCCGGCGATGAGCAGATTCGAACTGGTGCCGATCAGCGTCGCCGACCCCGCCAGGGTCGTCGCGTGCGCCACCGGCAGCAGGATTCCGCGCGCCGGGATCCGGGACCGCTGCTCGAGCTCCTTCGTGGCCGGGATGAGCATCGCCACGATCGGGGTCGTGTTGATCAGCGCCGAGACGAACCCCACCGACGGAATCAACCGGCGCAGCACCTGACCCGAGGTGCGCACCCCGGACAGCAGCAGATGGGTGACACGGGACACCGCCCCGGTCCGCAGGACGCCCTTGGCGATGACGAGCATCGCCGCGATCGTGATGACGCCGCTGTTGCTCAACCCCGCGAACAGTTCGGCCGGAGTGGCGATCCCGGCCAGGCCCGCGACGACCAGTGCCGTGGCCAACGCCAGCACAGCGGGGGCCTTCCCGGTCGTCATCACGACGAGGGTCGTCACCACGATGAACGCCGCGAGAAGAGCCATGCGAGAGATAGTCTCAACTCGTGTCGCGGCAGGCTCACAACAGTCGACGAGAAGTCTGATACTCCGTCATACTCTCCGATTCTTCCTGTTGCCTTGCTGTGTGTCCCGGAGGAGCGGGATCGGCACGCATCGCCAGGGCCGGTCACCGCGCCGGCACCGACCCGACCCGGTCGTGACGCGGACCGAACCGAATCTGTCGGTGCCCGACGATACGGTCGACGCCGCGGTCGAGCACGACGAGATGTTCCCGGCAGGAACCGATCGACGACGACACAGGGCGGGGGTGAACGGATGAGCAACACCGAACCGATCGACTGGCGCCCGTTCGCGTTCACCACCCGCCCGTACGCGGCGGTCGACGACACCACCGGCGACCCGATCGGACTCGACGACCTCGATATTCGCGTCCGGTGGCTGCTCGACCTGATCACCGGCGCCGAAACCGAACTGCTCACCCGCCTGTGGCAGCCCGGCACCTTCGACACCCTGGCCGCCGGCCGCGACCGCGACGGCCGGGCACTGCCCCAGCACGGACACGTCGCGGCGGCGCGTCTGGGCTGGACCCCGATCTATCCCGACGGGGTGTACGTGCCGTCGCGGGTGACGCGGGTGGTCACCGCCCACGCCACCGCGACCCTGCGGACCCTGGCGTATCGGGATGCGGCGATCGCGTCGCTGTCGGCCCGGTTCGATCCCGCCACCGGACGCATCGCCGCACCGGAGTGTGCTGCGGAGTATGTGCCGTCGGGGTTCGCGCGGGGCGTGCGCCGTCAACTGCTCGCCCGGACCCGCCGGGTCGACGAGACGGCCTCGGCGGTGACACCACTGCGGATCACCGACATCCAAACCCCACCGCAGGTAAGTCCGATGGCCCGGCTCTCGGCCGCCGACACACAACTCGCGCGGCTCACCGTCCTCGACGACACCATGGTGCTGACGGTGAAACTGCCCACCACCGCCGCCCCGACCGGGCGGGCGCACTGGAGGTCGGTGCGCCTGACCGCCGCGCTCCCCCCGCACCTGCACGGCCGGGCGGTCACACAGTGGCATCTGCCGACCCTGACCCTCGACACTCGGGGTCTGCTGCTGCGGTGCGCCGCCACCGAAGCCGTCCCCGCCGGTGACCTCGCGGCGGGCACGACCGCGGTGGGGGTGGATTGGTCACCGGCCACCCTCGGCGCCGCCGCCGTGGTCACCGACACCGGCGACGGGTTGGTCTCCGACCTTCGGGGCTACAGCTACGACGATCGCGGACTCGGCATCAAACTCGCCCGCCTCCAGACAGAAGGCCAATTCCTGCACCGCAAGGCCGCCCGGCTGCGCCGGCTCGCCGAGACCGCACCGCCCCGGGTGCGGGCGGAGCTGGAGGCGAAGATCGCGGTCCTCGAGGACAATCGCCTCGCGATCGGTGTCAAACGCGGGAAGATCAACCGAGAGCTCGAGTTTCATTTCGCCCGGCAGGTCGCCGACTACGCCGCTGCGGCGGAGGCGACGGTGATCGCGGTGGAGGACCTGACCACCCTGGAGGCTCGCAGGCGCGGCCGGCGAAACAACAATCGGGCGGCGCAGTCCGCCCGCCGTCGGGCCGCCGACGCCCTGACCCACACCGCGGCACGGGTGGGTGTGGTGGTGGTGTCGGTGCCCGCGCGGGGATCGTCGGCACTGTGCCCGGGCTGCAACGAACCGCTGACCCGCCCCGGTGGCTATCACACGGCATGGTGCGAGGCGTGCAAGGTGGGTGGGAATCGTGATCACGTGGCGGCGGTGAACCTCGCCACACGGGCGTTGTCGGGGCGCGCTGCGGCGGTCCGCACCCGCAGTGGGAGCGTCGAGATCCGAACCGCGGTGCACGCCCCGGTCCGGAAATGTCGGGACAAGACCGGTCCCACCCCGCGCAGGCCTCGGCATCGCCGGGTCCGCCGCAGCATCACGGCTTCGAGACCCCCGAAGGGGGTGACACAGTCGAGGAATTGTCCTGCACCCGAAGCGTCGGTGTGGGACACGGTCGAGCCCGCAACATCGCACGATGGTGTGGTGGGTAGCCGTGAGGAACGTGGATCTTCACCGCCTGCCACGCCAGTGGCAGGAAGTATCAGATTTACGTAGACGCTCGATCGCCACGCATGTTCGCACGACAGCTGACCATCGGCCGAAGGCGAGGAAGGCATGACATTCGTGAACACCGGAACACACATCGTGGTCGGCATCGACGGATCCGACACCTCGCTCGGCGCCGCGAAGTGGGCCGCAGTGGTCGCCGGGAAGCTGGGCCGGTCACTGCAACTGGTGCATTCGACATCGCACCCCTCGCGCCTGCTCGGCATCGGCGACCCGACACTCTCCCAGCAACTGGCGGACAGCCTGACCGAGGACGGCACCCGAATCCTCTCCGAGGCGGTCGCCGAAGTCCGGCAGCAGGCACCCGAGACCCAGCTCACCACGCTGATCGACGAGGAGGCCCCCGCGACCACCCTGCTCACGGCCGCGAAGGACGCATCGCTCATCGTGGTCGGCGCGACCGGTCGCGGGTCGGTCGAGCGGTGGCTGCTCGGCTCCACCGCGTCCCGGGTGGCCGGCCGCGCACCGTGCCCGGTCGTGGTGTGGCGCGGTGACCCGGCCGATCCGGGACCCGACACCCGCCCGATCGTCGTCGGCGTGGACGGCACTTCGGCATCCGTGAACGCGACCGAGTCCGCATTCGGCTTCGCCGAGCTGACGGGCGCACCCGTCACCGCGGTCCGCACCTGGACCGGCGAATTCGCCGCCGACGCGGTGATCACCGACTCGATGCCGATAGTGGGCCCGGCGACGCTGCTCGTCGATTGGGAGGCCGTGGCACGCGAGCAGGCGACGAAGTTGAGCGAGATTCTCGCGCCCTACCGGCAACGCTTCCCCGGCGTGACGGTCGAGGAGGTATCGACGCGCGGATCCGCGCCACGCGAGCTGCTGCGGGCAC
The DNA here is from genome assembly GCF_048897285.1 of Rhodococcus sp. O3. Lineage (NCBI taxonomy): Bacteria > Bacillati > Actinomycetota > Actinomycetes > Mycobacteriales > Nocardiaceae > Rhodococcus > Rhodococcus sp. O3. Next base: position 20,679 of record NZ_JBMBTE010000071.1, on the reverse strand, counting down.
TGGACGACGCCCAGCTCGCGGTCGTCGGCAGCCGCGGCCGGGGCCGTATCGCCGGTGCCCTGCTCGGTTCGACGAGCCAGAATCTTCTGCACCGCGCGGAGCGGCCCGTGATGATCTGCCGCGCGGACGACACCGATCCGAAGTGATCGGAGCGGCCCGCCGCGCGCGAGCACCCGTCTCTTTGGCAGGCTGGACGGGTAGTGACGACGGAAGCGAGGACACATCCATGGGCAGCGACAGTCCCCGCTGGCTCGACGCGAACGAGCAGGCCGCCTGGCGATTGCTGGTGTCGGTGATCACCCGGTTGCCCGCCGCCCTGGACACCCAGACCCAACGCGACTCCGATCTGACGCACTTCGAGTACTTCACCCTCGCGCTGCTGTCCGAGGCACCGGACCGGCGCGCCCAGCTGTCCGTCCTCGCGGAATCGGTGAATGCGTCGCTGTCGCGGCTGTCCCATGTGGTCACCCGCCTGGCCAAGCGCGGCTGGGTGTACCGCGAGCCGATTCCGGGCAGCCGCGGCTCGTACGCGGTACTGACCGACAGCGGCTACGAGAAGGTCGCCGAGGCGGCACCGTCCCACGTCGAGACGGTGCGCCGTCTGGTGTTCGACGGGCTGGACGACGATCAGTTGCGCGCTCTCACCGAACTCGGCAAGGTGCTCGTCGCCCAGCTCGACAAGGGGCTCGCCGAGGGAACCGGCAGGGCTTAGGGCAGCTCGCAGTTGCGGTCACATGGTGAGCACCATGCGATAGCGCGCGCGTCCCTCCTCGGCGACGGCGTACGCCTGCGCAGCCTCGGACAGCGGACGTTCCTCGATGCGGGCGCGTACCCCGGTCTGTACCGCGAATCGCATCGTCTCCTCGACATCGCGTGCCGTCCCGGACGGGTGGCCGGTCACGCTCAGCCCGGGCATGATCAGCTGCAGAGGATTGATCGGCAACGGATCGACCGTCGCGCCGACCACGACGAGTTCGCCCTGCGGCTGCAACCCACCGACCGTCGCGGCCATCGCCGCGGAGTTCGCCGCGGTGGCCAGCACCACCGACACACCGCCGAGTGCCTGCAAGGCCTCCGCCACGTCGCCCGCCGAGGCGTCCACGTAGTGATGGGCACCCAGCTCCAGAGCATCGTCCCGTTTCCCGGCACCGCGTGCGATGGCGACAGTCTCGAAGCCCATCGCACGGGCGAACTGAACTCCCAGGTGACCGAGGCCGCCGATCCCCAGGACCGCCACCCGGTCGCCGGGTAGCGCCCGCGTCTTGCGCAGCGCGTCGTAGGTGGTGACGCCGGCGCAACTCATGGGGGCGGCCTCCGAGAACGACAGTTCGTCCGGAATCCGGGCGAGCGCATTGACCGGTGCCGTCACCGACTCGGCGTAGCCGCCCGGATAGTGCCAGCTCGGCACCTGCAGCTTCTCGCAGTGGATGAATTGTCCTCGGCGGCAGGAAATGCACTCGTTGCAATGACCGCCGAACCACCCCACCGCGACCCGGTCGCCGACGTCGAAACCGGTGACTCCGGCGCCGAGTTCGGCGATGGTTCCAGCGATTTCGTGGCCGGGGGTCAGCGGCCAGGTCGTACCGGGAAATCCCCCGTTCACGAAGCCGTGATCGGTGCCGCAGATTCCGCACGCGGACACCGCAATTCGGACATGTCCGGGGCCGGGGGAGGTAGTTTCGGTGGCGACGAGGGTCAGTGCTCCCCCGACCGACTCGACGTGAACTGCTCGATGTGTGGGCATCGCATCCTCACTGTCCGGTGTGGATCGGGAGCTGGGTCCACCTACCAGTCAAAGGGTTCGACCGGGCACTTGACAAGGGCCTGCCCCCGAACCCGGGGGCGGATCGTCCGAGCCTGGTCCCGGTCGGGGGAACGAGTCAACGGGTGCCGCTCATGCCCCCGTCCACCGGGATCACGGTGCCGGTGAGGTAGGCGCCGGCCCGCGACGACAGGAAGATCGCGGTGCCCGCGATGTCCTCGGGGCTGCCGATGCGCCCGAGCGGGACATTGCCCTCGACCGCGGACTTCAGCGCGGGGTCGTCCAGGATGAACGCCATCATCTTCGTCGGGAAGGGTCCCGGCGCAACGGCGTTCACGGTGATGTGCTCGCGCGCGAGAGTCGCGGCGAGTTTGCGGGTGAGCATGTGCACCGCGGCCTTGGATGCCCCGTACGAGAAGTTCTCGGTCCCCGAGACCACGATCCCGTCGATCGATCCGATGTTGATCACTCGTGCCGGGTCGTCCGGGGTCGCCGCGGCCCGCAGTTGCGGCAGCAGTGCCTGCGTCAACGCGAACACCGAGGTGACGTTGAGACCCAGGACCTTGTCGAACCCGGAGACGGGGAACTCGTCGACGGGCGCACCCCAAGTGGCCCCGGCGTTGTTGACCAGCACGTCCACCCGATCGAAGGTCCGGGTCACGAATGCGGCGAGATCGGCCACCCCCTCCGCGGTGCTCAGGTCCGCCGGGTCCGCGACCACGTCACCGAACGCGGACAGTTCCGCGACGGCCGACTCGCACGCATCGGCCTTGCGGGACGAGATGATCACCCGCGCACCGGCTTCGACGAAGCCCTTCGCGATCATCAACCCGATGCCGCGGGTGCCGCCGGTCACGACCACGGTCTTGCCCTCGACGTCGAACAGGCCGCTCATCGGGTGGCCTCGAACGGTGCGCGGCCGATCGGTCTGCGGGCGGCCGAGACGATGAATGCTTCCCCCATCGGGACTCCTTGTCGTGCGTGGGCGGTGCGGGATGTGGTCCGTGCGACGAGACGATACGGGACCGATTCGTGACCGGTAGGCAGGGAATGGGATACGTGGTGCGTCCGGTGCCGAACACCGCGGAGGCCGGCCGCCCCTTCTTCCGAGACCGGGCTCGGCTCATCCGGACGTCAGGGGACCCGCCCCTCCCACACCGCCCTGGAACCGGACTCCCCCACCCGATACACCTGAACAACCGCGCCGACGGCGATGATCACGGCGACGACCGCGACGATCACGGTCACGATCCTCGCCCGGGCGGCGGGGATGCGTTCACGGGCGATGAGCACATGGACGGCAGCGACCAGCAGGGCCGCCACGAACAGGGCGATCACGACCCAGGGCATGGTTTCGCCGAGGTCGGCGTGGGTCTCGATCCGCGGGCTCTCCCCGAGCTGCTGCTCGAGCCATTCCCCCGCGTCGGTGGTCACGGGGGTCAGCACGAGCAGCACGGCGGCCAGCACGAGCGTGGGCCACACCAGCCGTACGCGCGCGACCGGCCAGAGCGCCGAGAGAACGACTCCGAATGCGACGAGCGGCCCGAGGACCACGATGGCATGAACGAGCAGGACATGGGCCGGAAGTCCGCCGATCAGGGTCATGGCACTCCGCTCGGGACGAGGCCGGCGCACCCGGCTCCAGCCGTGCGAACGAATCTAGTCGACGGTCGGTGCTCACCCCACCGGATCCGCGCACCGCACTCGGTTCAGAGACCCGCCTGAAGCGTGAGGATCTGTGCATCGCCGTCGGTGACCGCGATGGTGTGTTCACTGTGCGCGGTGCGCGATCCGTCGGCCGAGCGGATGGTCCACCCGTCCGCGTCGTAGACGATCCGGTCAGTGCCCTGCGCGAACCACGGTTCGAGCGCCAGGGTCAGCCCGGGCTGCAGCTTCAGGCCGCGTCCGGCACGTCCCGTGTTGGGAACGTGCGGATCCTCGTGCATCGTGCGACCGAGGCCGTGTCCGCCGAATTCGGTGTTGACGAGATAGCCGTACTCGGCTGCCACTGCGCCGATCGCCGCCGAGATGTCGCCCAGCCTGTTGCCGGGTCGGGCCGCGGCGATCCCGGCTTCGAGGGCGCGTTCGGTCGCCTCGATCAGCCGCTGATCCTCGGGGCGGGGCGTGCCGACGATGACGGTGCGCGCGGAGTCGGCGACCCATCCGTCGATCGAGACCGCGATGTCCATGCTCAGCACGTCACCGTCCCGTAGCAGGTAGTCGTGCGGAAGTCCGTGCAGGACAGCATCGTTCACGGACAGGCAGATGACGTTCCGGAACGGGCCGCTACCGAAGGAGGGGGCGTAGTCCCAATAGCAGGACTTCGCGCCACGCTCGGCGATCAGGTGCCGCGCGCGATCTTCGAGATCGAGCAGGTTCACCCCAGGCTTCGCCATGCCGGTCAGATCGTCGAGCAGATCGGCGATGAACGCGCCGGTCGTTCGCATGGCCGCAATCTCTTGTGTCGTCTTCAGTTCCAGCAACGATCCGCACTCCTGCATCGGTCGAAGAATCGGTATTAAAATACCACCGTAGCGGATGACGTCGGTATTTTCATACCGGTTCGGGTAGGGTGGCCACATGGTCCGCCTCCCCCTGACCCCGGAACAGCTCGCCACCGGCAAACGCCTCGGCGAACACCTGCGCCGCGCGCGCGGCGGGCGCACCTTGGCCGACGTCGCGGGTGCCGCGGGCATCTCCCCCGAAACCCTGCGCAAGATCGAAACCGGGCGGCTGGCGACACCGGCGTTCACCACGGTCGCCGCGCTGGCGACCGAGCTGTCGGTGTCGCTCGACGAGCTCGCCCGCCTCTGCCTGCCGGCAGATCTCGAACAAACCGGCTGACGGAGACGCCACATCGGGATATCGTCACGTTCCATGCCGGACGACACCCTGCGCGATTTCGACCGAGGCACCTTCACCCACGAGGGCAAGACGCGCACGGTATTCCGTCAGGGCACGGGACCGGCAGTGATCGTGATTTCCGAAATGCCCGGCATCACACCGAAAGTGCTCGAGTTCGCCCGGCGCGTCTCCGCGATCGGCTGCACGGCCGTGCTGCCCCACCTGTTCGGTCGGCCGGGACAGGCCTACCCGAACCCTGCGGTCGACGGCAAGCTGCGCACGGCCCGCGTGTTCGCGGACTCGATCGTTCCCGCCTGTATCAGCCGCGAATTCACCGTCCTTGCCACCGGCAAGACCTCCCCGGTCGTCTCGTGGCTGCGCGGCCTGGCCGCCGAGGAGCATCGCCGGTGCGGCGGGCCGGGGGTCGGAGCGGTGGGTATGTGCTTCACCGGCGGGTACGCCCTGGCGATGGCCACCGACGAACGCCTGCTGGCGCCGGTGCTCTCCCAGCCCTCGCTGCCCTACGGAATCGCCGCTCGACAACGACGCTCGATCGACATCTCGCCCGACGATCTGGCGAAGGTCAAACAGCGCTGCGCCAACGGACTGACGGTCCTGGGGCTGCGATTCAGAGGCGACAAGACCTCCCCCGGTGAACGTTTCGAGTACCTGCGCGAGCAGCTGGGCGAGGCATTCGTCGGTGTGGAGCTCGAGAACTCCGCCGCCAATCCCGCAGCGGCCCTCGCACCTCACTCGGTACTCACCGAACACCTCATCGACGAACCCGGGCAACCGACTCGGGACGCACTCGACCAGGTCCTCGACCTGTTTCGCACTCGGCTGCTCCCACCGCGATAACCACCGACTCGACCGTGCCGGCACGGCAACCGGACTCGGCGCTGTACGTGTGCCCGACTCCGCAGATCCATAGTTGATCCGCGTCGCCGGCAGTGCAGCGGCCGAGCCCGGTCACACAATCGGGCCGAGCGGTCACGACGCCGTCGAGACCACCGTCCTTTCTTCGGTCACCGCGTGACGCCGCTTCAGTTCCCGGGCGGCGTGCCGGTACGACGACGGGCGGGCAGGCAGCAGCCACTGCAACAGTCGGGTGCCCGGGCCGACGTTCAGCCCGATCTCGTCGAGAACCTCGTCCACGTGCCGGAGAGAGAACGGGATGATGTTCGTGCCGCGGGCCTGCTTGCCCTCGGTACGGTCGATCATCCAGTCCAGTCGCGTGCGGACGAACGCGCGACGCTCCTCGACCGGCGGGATCTCCCCTCCCAGCATGTGGTTGACGGTCCACAGTGCCGCCGCCTCGGCGCTGAGCGGGCTGAACAGCGAGGATCCGTAGCCGACGAAGTACAGGTCGGCCACCTCGTTCGGCAGGATCTGTCGGTACAGTAGGAAGTTGCCGTCGTCGTCGAGCAGGCGTTTCTGCACCGATTCCGGCAGGAAGGGCACTCGCTGCACGAACCCCGTCGCGCAGACGACCACGTCGGCGGGCAGCACCGTGCCGTCGTCGAGTTCGGCGACCGGCCGCCCGTCCTTCTCCCTCAGCACCGCGATGGACCTTCCCCGCCGTACCGAGATCGTGCCGGCCTCGACCTTCTCGTAGAAGCCCTCGGTGGCGAGGCTGACCGCGTGACGCACGATCCGCTCGAACGACCCCTCCGGCACCAGCCCGGTCCGGTCGAGCCGCAATTGCCGACGCGCGACCCACTCGATGCCGCCGAGCAACCCGTTGCGGACGAACCGCCCCGACCCGGTCAGGAACCGCCCGAATCCGCGTTGCTCGATGTGTTCGAACAATCCCTCGCTCAGGCGGGTGAGCAGGATGTACTTGTAGTTCAGTACGTTTGCGAGCTTGCGCGGCATCTTCCAGGTGACCTCGCGGGCCACGACGGTGGTCGAGGCCGCGACGTCGCTCAGTGCCTCGGCGACGTCGCAGGACGATTTGCCGTAGCCGATGACCAGCACGTCGCGGTCCGCGGCGTCGGCGAGGTCGTGGAAGTCCGAGGCCGCGCAGAGCCGGCCTCCCGCCGCCTCGTACTCCTCCCGCCCCTCGTAGGGAGGGAGGAACGGGTCGCAGAAGATGCCGTTGGCCACCACCAGACGGTCGTACTCCTCGACCGCGGTCTCCCCCGATGCGACGTTCCGGCTGGTGACCGTCCAGCGCTGCGAGACGGGGTCCTGGTCCGCCGAGACCACTTCGGTGCCCAGACGCAACAGGCACCGGAGATCGAAGTGCTCGACGTAGTCGTCGAGGTACCGCTGGACCTGTTCCCCGGTAGGCCACTCGGGGTAGTCGGCCGGCATCGGAAAGTCGGAGAACGCGTACGTGCCCTTGTTGTTCTGCGTGGTGACACCGGGATACCGCCGCGTCACACTCCACACCCCACCGACGTCCGGGGTCCGATCGTAGACATGGACGTCGAATCCGAACTCGGACAGCAGCTTCGCCGAACACAGGCCGGCGATCCCCGCACCGACCACCGCAACTCTCCGCCCCTGGCCGGTCATGACCGATCGGCCCCCGCGGTGTCCTCGGCGAAGAAGGCACTCACCAGCTGCTGGAAGCGTGCGGCGTGCTCGATCTGCGTCCAGTGACCGCACTTGCCGAAGACGTGCAGCTGCGAATTCGGGATCAGGTCGAACATCTTCTGCGACGCCGCAACCGGCACCACCCGGTCCTCCCGGCCGTGCAGGATGAGCACCTCGTGCTCGATCGCGGCCAGATCGGCGTCGGGCACGATCTGCGCGTCCAGCCACCGCTGGCGAGGCTCGGGGAAGACCTGCTCGAAGGCCTCCTGCGCGCCGGGTCGCGCCGTGGCGCGGTACCGCAGCTCGGCCAGCTCGTCGGTGACCAGGGACCGGTCGTAGGCCATGATGTCCATGATCTTCTTCATGTTCTCGACCGAGGGGGTGTAGCCCCACAGCGCGTCGAGTTCGGGCGTGAAGTCGAACTGCACACCACCGGCTCCCATCAGCACGATCCGGCCGAGCCGCTGCGGATGCCGGACCGCCAGGTGCAACGCGAGGCCCCCTCCGAACGAGTTGCCGACCACGTGCACCTTCGGAATCTCGAGGGCGTCGAGCAGCGCGAGAATCTGATCGATCCAGGTATCGAAGATCTCGAAGCGGACCGGGTCCGGGAGGGTGGTGTACCCGAAACCGACCAGGTCGGGGGCGATCACCCGACGCTGCTCGGCGAGCACCGGGATCAGTCCCCGCCAGTTGGCCCACGCCGAGACGCCGGCGCCGGAACCGTGCAGCAGCAGCACCGGGATGCCGTCACCCGACCCTACGTCGTGGTAGTTCGTCTCGAATCCACCGGTTCGGATGGTCTGTGCGACTTCGGGGTTGGTGTCGACCTGCATCAGGACTCCTTCGAGGGGAAGACGGATGCCACCGCGGCGAGCAGGTCGTCCTGCGGCCGTTCGGGCGATGGGTATGCCTGCTTGCTGTGCGACAGGCCGGTCTGCACGAGCATTTCGCACATCTTGTAGGCCACGACACCGGGATTGAGCACCGGAACGTCGAGGACGGTGGACAGGTGGGCGTGGCTCTGATGCATCGTCGTCGAACCGAGGATGATGACGTCGGCGCCGTCCTCCGCGACGGCGGCCTTCGCCTCGCGCTCGAGCGCCGCAAAGACGAAATCCTCCTTGCCCGCCAGCAATTCGGCAGCATCCGGCCGGACGCCGATGTCGCGTACCGACGCCAGCCGGGAGGTGATGCCGTTCTCGCGAGCAGCCTTGTGATAGAGCTCGTGCCATTGTGGCCACATGGTGACCACCGAGAACTTCTTGCCGAGCAGGCAGGCCAGCAGCATGGTGGCTTGGCTCGGCGCGACGACCGGGATGGACAGCCGGGACCGCAGGGCGGCGAGCGCCGAATCGCTCATCGAGTTCACGCAGACCCCGACGTAGCCCTGCTCCTCGGCGCGACAGCCCGCGTCGAGCACGAAAGCGTCCGCGAGGGTAGTTTCGTAGGCGCTGTCGAGGCTGCCGCCGCCGTTTCGCGCCGAGACGAAGACGTTCTCGAACGCCGGGTGCACGAAGTCTCCGGAGAGCTGGGCGGCGAAGGCGCCCAGCGCCTCGGGTGGAACCGGGACGGGGACGATGTTCAGTACACGTTTCACAGGTCGAGTTCCTCTCGGGTACGGGTCAGGGTGTCCACGACGGCGTAGGCGATGGCTCGGGTCGCCATCATCACGTCGGTCACCGAGGCGACACCCATGCCGCCGAGACCCTCGTTGAGTTCGGCCGGGGCACTTGCCGGCGGCCAAGGGTAACCGATTCGGGCACAATGAATTCCGAGCCGACGGATCAGGGTGCCGTCGGTCTGCCCGCCCAGCAGAGGGGTGGACTCGTAGGGCTTGCCCTCGACTTCCTCCCAACCCCGTTGGCAGCTCTGGATGATCCAGTTGTCGGGGTCGGTCATGCCGCCCGGGAGGGATCCGTACATCTCCCAGTCCAGTTCGATGTCGGGATGTCGCGTGCGCAGGGCGCGGATCATCTCGGCGAACTGATGCCGCACCTCGCCGGGTGTGGTCCGCGGATTGACCCGCACGTCGAGATAGATCTCCGTCGCCGCGGACGGGAAGGCCGGCTTGTCCGGACTGCCGGACCGGACCGCCGAGATCCAGCCCTCCGGCAGCGTCGACCCGGAGGTGTTGCGCGCGGTGTACTCCGGCAGCCACGCCTCGATCTCCTGGATCACCGTGGCGGCGGGCACGATCGAGGATCGGAAACCCTCGGTGCCGCGGCTGATGCCCGCGTACCCGAACGTGCCGCGCACCGTCACCTTGAACCAGCACATCCCGGGTTCCTCCGGGTACACCGCCCACCACGGCTTCAGCACGATCGCGTGATCGGGCATCATGCCGTGGGTGAGCAGATGGAACACCCCGGAGCTCATCCCGACCTGATCACGATTGCTCATGCTGACCGGCATCCCGCCGCCCGCGAAGCCGATCGCCAGATCCCCGACCAACGGCAGGTCCGCGTCGACGACCGCGTGCAGCACCTCGGTCAGCCCCGCCACCATGCACTTCGGGTTCGAGGCGCCGAGCCCGATCACCAGATCGCCGTCGACCTTCGCCTCGGGAATCATGTCGGGCCGCAACGACTTCCCGACCCACGGCACATCGGCCTCCGGATCGATGTGGGTGTCGATGGGCGCGTACAGCAGCAATCGGCTGCCGCCACCGCTACCCCGCAGCTCGCCGATCGCATTGCCGGTGTGCTCGGAGATCGGCTGGTACCGGGCGTCGATACCGACGTTCTCCTGTAGGTAGCTCGCCATGTACTCGGACGCAGGACGCTCCCGGCCGGTCGGGCTGTGGATATTCACCAGGTCGACGAGCAGATCCCGGAACCGATCGGGATTCAGTTTCGCGCAGACCTTCTCGTACATCTCCCGGCGGGCGGGATCGAGTGTCGCGGCATCGGTGGTATCGAGAGTGTCGGTCACGGTCGGCCCCCTTCGTGGACTTCGAAGCGATGCGCCAGTCCGACGCGATCGGTCAGGCACGTCGCGATGCGGACCAACCCCTGGTCGGCGTGGTGCGGCGCGATGAGCTGGATACCGAGGGGCAGGCCCTCGACCCCACGCCCGGCGGGCAGGCCGACCGCCGGGCATCCGGCGATGCTCGCGAGCTTGTTGAACACCGGGTCGCCGGTGCCGGACTCGATCGGCGGGGCCTCGCCCGGCGCCGCGAGCGTGACCAGCACATCGACCTCGTCGAACGCGCGCCCGACGAACGTTCGCACGTCCCGCAGCACCTGGCGCGCCCACTGGATCTCGCTGGGAGCGGCGGTGCGCCCCTCGTGGAGGAATCGGTGCAACTGCTCGGAGACCCGCTCGACATGCGGACGAGCGATGCGGTCGGTGAGCGAGGCGGACGCCTCGACGGCCATGATCAGGGTGTGCGCCCGGTCCAGCGCGTCCAGTTCGTCCGGCACCGGCATGTCCCGCACGTCGGCGACGACACCGCGCAGGTTCTCCGCGAACTCGTCGAGCAGCGCCGCCGCGGCCGGGGTGGCCCGGTCCGCCCACGGTGGCCGGAGAATCCCCACGCGCAGGTTCCTCGACGCGGGAAGAACCGCGGCCGGCGGGGTGGTGGACCCGTCGGTCGAGAGCGACTCGTCGATCGCACCCAGCCACGCCGGATGGCGGGCGAACGCGCCGACGGTGTCGAAGGTGAGCGCGACGGGCAGGACCCCGTCGAACGGCCACCGCCCGTAGGTCGGTTTCAGGGTGAACACCCCGCAGAACGAGCCCGGCCGCAGCACCGATCCCGCGGTCTGGGTGCCGAGTGCGAGCGGCACCTGACCGTCCGCGACCGCGGCCGCGGACCCGCTCGACGACCCGCCCGGAGTCCGATCGAGTCCGTGCGGGTTCCGGGTCGCGGTGGGCCGGTAGGTGGCGAACTCCGTGGTGGTCGTCTTGCCGAGGATCACCGCGCCGTCCCGCCGGAGCCGACGGACCACCTCGGCGTCCTGCGCCGGCCGCGACCCGGACCACAGGTCGGATCCGTAGCCGGTCGGCTGGTCACCGGTCTCGATGATGTCCTTGAGCCCGAACGGGATACCGTGCAGCGGCGACCGTCGCTGTTCGGCGTCCCGCGCCCGTGCCTGCTCGAGTGCGAGCGCCGGATCGAGGTGCGCCCACGCTCCGATTACCCGGTCGCGCTGCGTGATCCGGTCCAGACAGCGCTCGACGGCGGAGACGCTGGGGTGTTCGTCGGCGAGGATGTCGGCGATCGGAGAGACGGTCTCGGAGCCGGTCACGGTACTCATCCGACCTTCTGCGGCTCGTGACCCCACCGCGACGGCGAGCGGAAGGTCTTGACCTCCCAGTCGTCGGAGTCGATCGTGTCGCCTCCGTACCCGATCTCGATCGCGAAACCGGACGGTGTGCGCATGTAGAACGAGGTGACGCCGTCGTTGGTGTGCCGGCCGAAGGTCATCTGCAGTGCGATGCCCGCGCCGGTGACGAGATCGTAGGCGCGGCCCACGTCGTCGAGCGATTTCGTCTCGATCATCAGGTGGTTGAAGTCGCCACCGGTGAAGCTGAAGCACTCGTTCATCAGTGCCAGGCTGTGGTGTCGCGGATTGCAGTGCAGGAACGTGGCATCCGCACCGTCCCAGACGATGTAGTCCGTGAGCTCGAAGCCGAGGACGCGGGTGTAGAAGTCGACCGCGGCCGGGTAGTCCCGGCACATCAGGACCACGTGACCGAGGCCGAGTTCTCCGGTGACGAAGCCACTGATCACCCCTCCCCCGGCGAGCGGGGTGTGGTCGATGGTGGGTCCGAACACGACCTCGTTGGGGAAACCCTCAGCGTCGGTGAACCGGAACGCTGCGACGGCCAGTCTCTCCTCCGGCGCTCCGGTGTCGATCCAGTCGACGTCGATGCCCTCGGCCGCGACCCGCTCCGCGACGTCGCGGAGGTCGTCGAGGCTGTCGACCTCCCAGGTGATGGCCCGGATCCGGTCCTCGCGCGCGGGGTACAACGCGATGCGGTGGTGGTGGTCGTCGAGCCGGATCAGCAGGGGATCGCTGTCGTTGTGCCGGGGGCGTGCCTGCAGGCCGAGCAGATCGACCAGAACCTGGCGCCAGGTGTCGAGGTCGGTGACGTCGACGCTCAGAGCGCCCAAGCGGGTGATGCTCATATCGTCCTCTGTTTCGAAAAAGGGGGCCGCGGAGCGGCTAGCTGGGAAGGAATTGCTCGGCGTGGATGCGCTCGGCGGGCAGGCCGAGTTCGATCAGCCGGTCGTGCGCGGCGGCGAGCATCGCCGGCGGTCCGCACAGGTAGGCGGAGGTGCGCGGGTCGCGGACGTCGTCCTCGGTGAGGACGCTGACCGGGTTCCCGGTCAGGACCTCGTCGATGGAGGTCGGCTCGTCGCACGTCACCCGGACGTCGAGAGTGCGCATGAAGCTCCGGCGGGCGTCGAGTTCGTCGAGGTGGAACAGGTCCACCTCCCGGGCGCATCCGAACACCAGGCGGATCGGGTGGTCCTCGCGGGCGGTCTGCAGATTCTCGAGCATGGACAGCATCGGTGCGAGACCGGTGCCGCCGGCGATCATCAGTGTGGGTCCCGTTTCCTCTGCGAGGCCGAATCCGCCGCTGGGACCTTCGATTTCGATCGAGTCACCGACGGAGGCGGTGTCGCGCAGGTAGTCCGACATCGCCCCGGACGGCAGGACCCGAATGGTGAAGGCGAGTTTCTTGCGGTCCCGCTCACCGGAGGCCATCGAGTACGAGCGCCACTCGTCGGTGCCCGGTACCCGCATCCGGACGTACTGACCGGCACGGAAGGCGAACCGGACGGACTTCGGCAGCTTGAGCACGAACTCGACCACCGACTCACCGAGCCAGGTGATCGCCCCGACCTTGGCGGTGGCGGCGACGAGCGGGTAATCGTCGAGCATCGAGGCCGGGTAGTCGAGCTCGACCTCGCTGTCCGCGCACGCCACCGACTGGCACAGCAGCCGCTGTCCGTCGCGGATCTCGTCCTGCCGCAAGGAGAACACGCGATCCTCGGGCATCGCGAGGTCGCCACGGACGACCTTGCCGACGCAGGTGCCGCACGTGCCGACGGTGCACTGGCTGACCAGACGGACCCCGGCGGCCGCCGCCGCCTCGAGGACCGTCGAACCGGCCGGCACGGTCACCGTCCTGGTGCCGTCGGCGAACGTCAGGTCTACCGTGTGGGCGACGCCGGCCTCGGGCGCCGCCACCGCTTCGGTCGGGGTGATCGTCATGGGTCAGTCCTCGTCCAGGTACGGCGACTCGAAGAACCCGCGCGGATGGCGGGCCGCCATCTTGCGCCAGGCGATGATGGAATAGTCCATGTCGCAGAGCATTTCGTTGTTCCAGCCGTCGAAGCGGGTGTAGTGCTCCTCGGTGGCCTCACGGGCGAAGACGTCGCTGTTGTTGAAGCCCTCCAGCGCCAGCGGCAGCATGAAGTTGTCGTACTTGAAGTTGAACTCCGCGATCTCCTCGTCGGTGCGGGCGCGGGTGGCGATGACCTCCCAGTACTCGTGGTGGTGGTCGTCGATCGGGACGTAGAACTCGTACTGGACGTGATCGGTGATCGGCCAGTGCTCGACCATCAGGACGCCGGGAACCCACAGCGAGGTGCGGAAGTAGTGCGGCACCGTGCCACGGGCCTTCATGTTGACCTTGGGGTTGTCGAGAACCGGTTGGTACAGGTCGGGGCGGTCGTAGCGGTTCATCACGCCCTTGGGACCGTTCTCGATGTCGATCTCCTCGGTCGCCGAGTCGGTGAGCGCGTTGACGCCGAGCGGCAGGGCACGATCGAGCGCGACGAGGATCTGGTTGTCCCAGTGCACCAGCAGGTGGCCCGGATCGAGGCCGTTCTCCGCGGCGAGGCGCCAGTTGCCGACCAGCTTGCGGTGGATCCCACGGATCACGACACCTTCGTCGAGCAGGTGCGGCACCGGAGAATCGTTGGGGTCGTTGGTAACCGGAGCCGGAAGGTCGCTGGCCAACGGCGGCGGAGTCCCGAAGTCCTCCTCACCCACGAACACGTAGATGATCCCGTTCGCCTCTTCTACCGGATATGTCCGGATGCGCGCCTTTCCGATCAGCGAGTCGTCGGGATTGCCGACGATCGTGGTCAGGCTCCCGTCGTCGAGTCCGTAGGTGAAGCCGTGGTACCAGCAGGTGATCGTGCCCTCGGACAGGCACATCGGCTTCGCCGAGAGCTTCACGCCTCGGTGGATACACCGGTCGGACACCGCGTAGGTCTTGCCTGCGCTACGGCGTAGCGCAATGTCGTGCCCGCCGATCGTGACGCCCTTGGCGGTGCCGTCCTCGAGTTCGCTGGACAACAGGGCCGGGTACCAGTGATTGGCGAAACCCCAGTCCGCCTGGACATACGGGGCGTACTGGCGGGTGACGCCCGCCGAGGATCCACTGTGCGAAATAGCGGTCATGGAATGACCTCCCTGGAGGTGGTGATTGTGGGATCGGTCGCGATCTTGTGGGCTGAGACGCAACCGGGATGAGAACCCGTGAAACGAGTGCTCCGAGAAGTGGAGTGACACTCACTGTGTCCGCCACCACAATATCGAAGTTCGATCGAGAGTCAACGGAAATTTCATGAATTTTTCATTGATGCCGTTCGGTCGGGCTTGGTACCGTTGACCCGCGCGGCGCACCGCGTCGCGGGGCGATGAGCCCGGGCCGACCCCGGAAGACAGTGATGACCAGCGCAGACTCCGAGCCGACCGACGACAACACCCCCCTGCCCGACGGCAGGCGCTGGCATCTCGCCGAGAACGCCTACGAGGACGCGTTGACGTCCTTCGAGTTCGCAATCCTCCAGGCCGAGGGCGGGTTCCAACGCTTCGCCGTCCACGCGATCCGGGCGGCCACCGACCTCGACCTGGCGTTCAACGAGATCGTGGCGCTGCACGTCGTCCGGATGCAGGAACGGTCCAAGGACACCGCGACGATCGCTCAACTGACCAACCGGGAGGATCTGCCGAACCTGCAGTACAACCTCCGCAAACTCGTCACCCTCGGCCTGCTCGAACGACGGAAGGCCGGCACCTCCTCCGTCTTCACCGTCACCGACAAGGGTCGGGCCGTCACCGACCGCTACGCCCAGTTGCGCCGCGAGACCCTCGTGTCCAAACTCGAGGAACTCAGCGACATCACCACGAAGATGCGGCACGCGTCGCGATCGATGCAGGTGCTCACCGGCCTGTACGAGGCCGCGAGCCGCGAACTCGCCACCATCAACACCGCCGTGCTGTTCGAGCCGCTCGAGAACGGGTCGCGATCCCACCGCTCGGCCGAGCGCACTTCCGACTGACCCACCCACTCATCCATCGCCGTCTCCACGCACCCGGGTCGCCCGGGTGCGTCCCCGGCAACCCCCGAGAAGGATCGACACATGACCGACGACACCCGGCCGTTGCTGGCCGCGCTCTCCCCCGACGCCGAGGACCGCACGGCAGTCCGGGTCGGCGATCGGGCACTCTCCCGTTCGGAACTGACCGCCGCTGCGGCTGCCGTGGCCGACCGGGTCGCCGGGGCGAGTGCCGTCGCCATCGATGCGACCGCAAGCCTCGAGACGATCGTCGCCGTCACCGGCTGTCTGACCGCCGGCGTCCCCGTGGTGCCGGTACCCCCGGACTCCGGCCCTGCCGAACGTGGACACATCCTGACCGACTCCCGCGCGCAACTCTGGCTCGGCGACCCTCGCGAGGACGTCGCGCTCGAGACGGTCCCGGTCGACGTCACCGCCCGATCCGGGTCGACTCACCGAGAGCCGGCCGCCGACCGAACCGCGATGATCATGTACACCTCCGGGACGACCGGTGCGCCGAAGGGCGTGCTGCTCTCCCGCTCGGCCGTGGCCGCCGGACTCGACGGGCTGGCGCGGGCCTGGGACTGGAACCCGGACGACACCCTGGTCCACGGCCTGCCGCTGTTCCACGTCCACGGCCTGATCCTCGGGGTCGTCGGCGCACTGCGGCACGGGTCGCCGCTCCATCACACCGTCCGGCCGACCCCGGAGTCCTATGCGGCCGCAGGCGGCTCGCTGTACTTCGGGGTGCCGACCGTCTGGTCGAGGGTCTGCGCCGACGAGGCGTCCACTCGTGCCCTCGGCTCCGCGCGACTGCTCGTGTCCGGAAGTGCACCGCTCCCGGTGCCGGTCTTCGAACGGCTGCGGGCGTTGACCGGATCGGCGCCCATCGAGCGCTACGGCATGAGCGAAACCATCATCACGCTGAGCACCCGGGTGGACGGCGAACGCCGCCCCGGGTGGGTCGGTCTCCCGATCGACGGGGTCCGCAGCCGGATCCGGGACGCCTCCGGCGGCGACGTGCCGCACGACGGCGAGACCCTGGGCAACCTCGAGATCGCGGGCGCCACCCTCTTCGACGGGTACCTCCGCAACCCGGAGAAGACCGCCGAGTCGATGACCGCCGACGGGTGGTTCCGGACCGGGGACATCGCAGTCGTGGACGAAACAGGATTCCATCGCATCGTCGGCCGCGAGTCGATCGACATGATCAAATCGGGCGGCTACCGGATCGGCGCCGGCGAGGTGGAGGCGGCACTGCTCGATCACCCGGACGTCGGCGAGGCCGCGGTCGTCGGAGTCCCCGACGACGATCTCGGTCAGCGCATCGTCGCATTCGTCGTCGGCGAGGCGAACGACGCGCGGACGCTCTCCGACTTCGTCGCACGCACCCTGTCGATCCACAAGCGGCCGAGGGAGATTCACTTCGTCGACACGCTCCCTCGCAACGCTATGGGCAAGGTGCAGAAGAAGATTCTCGTGGAAGAGCACCAGGCCGGGCGGTGAGCGCGCCGGCTCGGCGCCCACACAGCTACCGGCGGCGCACGGCGTAGGTCAGGTGGGTCACCCTCGGCGAGGACTCCGCGTGTACCGGCTCCAGTGCCACGCGGTTCGCGTCCACACCCTCGAACAATCGGATCCCGGAACCGAACAGCACGGGCGATAGCGCGATCGAGAATTCGTCGATCAGACCGGCGTTCACGTACTCGAGGATCGTTGCGCCGCCGCCGGCGATGCGGACGTCCCGGTCGCCGGCGGCCGCTCGGGCCTGGTCGAGCGCAGCCTCGATACCGTCGTTGACGAAGTGGAAGGTCGTGCCGCCGGGCCGTTCCCATGGGCCGCGCTGCTCGTGTGTCACGACGAACACCGGGGTGTGGAACGGCGCTTCCTCCGGCCATCCCAGTTCGCCGCCGTCGAACATGCGCTTGCCCATCACGCTGGCGCCGGTGCGTTCGAACGTCTGCCGCAGGATGTCGTTGTCGCGTCCTTCCTCGCCGCCCTCGCCGAGCTTCAGGTTCTCCCGGAAGAACCGCTGCGGAAAGACCCAGTGCTGCAGTTCCATCCACTGCCGGCCCATCAGGTCGTCGAGGGACTCGGGCGCGATGAATCCGTCCAGCGACATCGACACGCTGAAGAACACCTTCCCGGTCATCAGCTCTCCGCCGCCTTCCGGACGATCTCGGTGACATACGCATCCAGGTGGCTCAGGGTCTGCCGACCGCCCTCGACCGCGTGGTACTGCTCGACCGCCTGGTCGCGCAGCTCCTTGGTGGGGAACACCGTGCGCATCTCGATCCGGGTCGCGGCACCGTCGGTCTCGAACGTCAGGACCGACTCGAAAGCCTTCGGGTCGCCTGGGTATTCACCGTGAACCAGCGCGATCCGCTCCGGCGGGGAGATCTCGGTCCAGGAGATCCACTCCTGGTAGTCCGTGCCGTCCGGGCCGTGCATCACGAAGTCCCACTCTCCGCCGACGCGGAATTCGAACGCCCGCGTCGTGGTCGTGAACCCGTCCGGACCCCACCAGCGTGACAGGTGCCGCACGTCGGTGAACGCCTCGAACACCAGATTCCTTGGGGCATTGATGATTCGGTCGATCACGATCTCGCGGTCCGCCGTCGCGGACCGAGCCGGCACTCCTCGTCCGGTTGCACTCATCAGCTATTCCTCTCGCGTTGTCTGCTCGAGTTCCTGCACGTACTTGTCCAACCGGTCGAAGCTCTCGTTCCAGAACCGCTCGAATCCGCCGGCCCACTCGTGAACCGGCCGCAGCCCGCGCGCGTCGAGGCCGTACAGGCGTTGCTTGCCGACCCTACGGTCCCGCACCAACCCGACCTCCCGGAGCACCCGCAGGTGTTTGGACGCCCCCGGCTGGGTCATCCTCAGCTCCTGGGCCAACTCGGCCACCGGTCGCTCCCCCGCGCGCAGCAGCATCAGGATCTCCCGGCGCTGCGGCTCCGCGATCGCGTTGAAGACGTCCGACGTGGTTGCTGCTCGTGCCATGACACCCATCATATTCCCATATGGGAATATTTCAACCACGGAGGAGTCGGGAGCCTGCTCGGTCGCCACACCGAACGTGTCCGACCCCTTCGGCATCATCTGCCACCGTGACGAACACCGAACCCGAAGACCGCAGCACCGACACCAACACGCTCGCGATCCACATCGACGCCATCGACGGCGGCCTCGATTCCTCGCTCATCCTGCTCGACTCGTCGGTCCGCCGATGCCGCGATCTCGACCCGGCGACGGTGCAGCTCATCGACCCGGAAACCGGCACCGCGTCGACTGCGACGACGGCCGCCACGATCGAGTGGATCGCCTCCGAACTCGAGGGCGTCACCGAGCTGTTGCAGGCCGCGTACACGCGGATGAATGCGGTGAATGCCCGCGCGCGGTTGCTGTATCCCCGGGTGTGAAGGCAGATCAGCGCCCCGGCCGGTAGCGCGCCCGCGCCAGCGCGTGGGCCTGCGACAGCAACTCCCGCACGTCGGCGTCGGTTCCGCGTCCCGGGGTCACGACCGACAGCCACCCGAGCGTGCCGTACACCGGATGAGCGAAGATCCGGTCGGGCACGCTCGGGTCGGTCTCGAGCGTGCCGGCCTCGCGCGGTCGCACGCCCGTCCGCGCGGTGAACGCATCCTTCCCCGCGAAGACGTTGAGCCGGAAGGTGTCCGGACGATTCAACTGCGACTCCTCGTCACCCGGGTAGTCCTTGGTCACGATCGTCGCGAACGGCTGGGTCCTCGTCGGTACCTGCCCGTCCGGGGCGTAGTAGAAGAACGTGTCGCCCCAGCTGATCTCGGGTGATCCGTCGCCGGGAACCGGACGCAAGACCAGCACTCCGCCCAGTTCGATGACGAATTCGATGATCTCGTCGATACTCATGACTCGAGTGTTTCATTCAAGTGCTTGTGGAGGCCTGGGCAGCAAACAGCGAGGTGAACCGGTGACAAGTCGCCATTCGCCGTTGCGCACGAGCGACGTCGCGCGTGGCGCCGGGTACTCGGTCCAGCAGATCCGCAATCTCGAACGTGACGGAGTGATACCACCGGCCTCCCGCTCGGATACCGGCTACCGGATCTACGGCGAGGAGCACCTGGAATCCGCACGCGCCTACCGGGCACTGGCCGCGGCGGTGGGGCCGGTCGAGGCGAAGGCGATCGTGCGCGCGACGCACGCCTATCCAGCCTCGGATCTGCTCGCACTCCTCGACGCGGCCCACGCACGGCTCCACACCGAACGCCGCGACCTCGCGCTGGCGCAGGATGCGGCGGCGGCGATCTCCACCGAACCGATCGACGACGTCCGCGCCTCCGACGCCATGAGCATCGCCGAACTCGCCGGCGCGCTGGGGGTGCGGGTCTCGACGCTGCGGCACTGGGAGGCGGAAGGTCTCGTCGTACCGGACCGGGCCGGGACGCGCGGCCCGCGCCGCTACGCCCCCACCGACGTGCGGGACGCGCGCCTCGTCCATCAGCTGCGCCTCGCCGGATACCGCATCCCGCAGCTGCGGCAGGTGCTGCCTCGGTTGCGGGCCGCCCGCGGCCGCGCCGAGCTGAGCGCGTCGCTGACCGCCCGGGGCGAGAACATCGATGCCCGGGCGCGTGCCCTGCTCGACGGTGCTGCCGCGCTTCGATCGCTGCTCGGCCCGGCGTAATCCCCTAGGGTCGGTTGACCAGCTGAGCCCGCAGGTCGCGGGCGAGATGGTCGCGCTGCTCGAGCACCAGGCGGCGCAGCGCCCCCGGAGCGTCCGGGTGCGCATCCAGCCAGCCGTCGGCGAGTGCGACGGTGTCGCTGTCCGGGAACAGACCGACGACGATCCGCCGGGCGATCTCGATGCTGCGCTCGTCCCACACCCCGCGGATCGCGGCGAAGTAGTCGGTGTCGTAGCGCGCGATCAGGTCCCGTCGACCACCGGCGCGGAATCCCGCGATGGTCGCGTCGAGGTGCTCGTTGGACAGGCTGCGATCGGTGAGGATCGCGGTCCACGCGGCGGCCTTGACGTCGGCGTCGGGTCGGGCCGCGAGTGCACGCAGGTGCGCCGTGCGACCGGAACCGGTGTCGTCGCGGGTCAGTTCGCCGTCGAGGTCGGCGGCGTCGGCATGCCCGGTCGCGGCCAACGCCAGCCACAACGACCAGCGCAGGTCCGGGTCGAGCGCCAACCCCTCGGGCGGCGGCGTGGCACCGTCGAGGACGGCCCGGATGTCCACGGCGCGGG
>NZ_JBMBTE010000070.1:0-28610 GCF_048897285.1 Rhodococcus sp. O3 | reverse complement strand
AGGACTGACCCCTTCTCGCGCGTGGTTCCGGTAGCGGGTGCTACCGGAACCACGCGCGAGGGGTTATCGCCGACGGACGAGCAGCGGCAGCGCCATCGCCACCAGGATCAGCGCCGAACCGAACACGGCCAGGGTGGACGCGGCCTCGCCGAACGCGAGCACGCCGATCGTCAGGGCCACCACCACTTCGAGATAGGACAGACCCGACAGCTCGGCGGCACGCAGGTGCTTACCGGCGACCACCAGCAGACCCAGGGCGAACAGACCGCAGACGACGAAGAACCCTGCCGCCCAGGCCCAGTTGCTCGCCGTCATGCCCGACATGTCGGGCCGCGTCACCACGACCATCGCCGCGGTCGCGACCGCGCCGAAGGCGAAGTTCCAGAAACACCGGACATCGGACGGCATGTCGCTCCGGTATCGGTAGCACAGCAGGGCGGCGCCGTAGAAGATTCCCGACGCGACCCCGAGCACGGTCCCCAGCGTCTCCTGCTCGCCACCGGCGGAATTCCCGCCGACGAAGCCGGCCGCGAACAGCATGCCGACGAACGTCGCGCCGAGCGACAACGCGTCGAGGCGCGTGATCGATTCCTTCAACACCACGCGGGCGAGGACGGTCGCGACGACCGGTCCGAGGTAGTGCAACACCACGGCCCGGGACAGGTCGGTCAGGACGGTCGCGGACAGGTAGGTGGCCAGCGACAGACCGAGGAACACCCCACCCGCGACGACCGACCCGGACAGGCGGACCCGCCGCACCTGCCCGAGACGACGGGTGAACGCGAGCAGCACCAGCATCCCAACCGCGCCCACCGCCATGCGCCCGAAGGTCAGCGCCTCACCGAGCACCGCACCGGCGGGCGTGGCCATGCGTCCGAACAGGCCGGCCGCGCCCATCGCCGTGGCGGACAGGACGATGGCGACGATGCCGAATCGCCGGTCGCGGGAGGGCGCGGATCGGGGAGCGGGAGCGGGAAGTTGGGCGCGCGGCGGCGCGACGGAATCATGGGCGCGCGGCGGCGCGACGGAAACATGGGCGCGCGGCGGCGCGCCGAGGGAAACGGTCACACGTATTCCTCAGGCCAGGGTGCCCAGCGGCACCAGCGGGTGCTGTCGTTCCCCGCTCTGTCATCGGACCTGAGAGCTTTCGCGGACGTGATCCGCTTACACCTTCGGTGAACCCGGACGGGTTGCTTTCCAGAGGAGCCTCGCCACGGCGGTCTGGGGGCCTGAGAGATTCCCGGGGAGGTTGCTCCTTCGGCGCCCGCTGCTGTGCGGGACTCTCCCGCCGCGGTTCGGGTGGCTGTTCAGTTGTGTCGTCAAGTATGTCATGACAACAGGCGGGAGGCGGAGTCGAGCTGTTTCCGCAGGTCATAGGCCGTGTCGGAAAAGATTGTCAGATACCTTCACAAATATTGGCATAATTGCTATGGTGTGGGTCACACGGTTTTTCGACCGGCGTGCATCGGTGATTTCGCATTCCGACGAATCGGGAACACCGGTCGACTCGTCTCTTCTCTCGTACGGCAACGGCATCTACAGACAGGTGGTCATATGGGCATCGGGATGGTCCTCGACATGGCATCTGCCGCCACCCCCGATCGGATCGCTCTGGGTCCGCGGGCGAACGGCACGACCTATCGGCAACTCGACGAACTCGCTTCGCGCGGTGCGGGCCTGCTCGCCGAGCTCGGAGCCCGCCACGTCGTCTTCGTCGGCGTCAACGGTCCGGTGCTCCCCGCGCTCATGTTCGCAGCGGGGCGCGCCGGAATCCCCCTGGCTCCCTTGAACTACCGGCTTCCGGCCCCGCAACTGCTCGAACTGATCGACCGACTCGACGAGCCGGTGGTCGTGGCGGACCCCGAGTACGTGACCAAACTCGACGGATGCGCGCGCCGCATCGTCTCGACGGACGAATTCCTCGGACTGGCGAACGCGACGGAGCCGTTGGAGGCCGATCGCTCGGAGGACGAGGGCACGGCGATCGTGCTGTTCACCTCCGGTACCACCTCGGCTCCGAAGGGCGTGCTGCTCCGTCACCGCCACCTGCTGTCGTATCTTCTCAACACCGTCGAATTCGGTTCCGCGGCAGAGGAACACGCGACCCTGGTGAGCACCCCGCCGTATCACATCGCAGGTCTCGGGGCCGTCCTGAGCAACGTCTACTCGGGTCGCCGCATGGTCTACCTCCCCGATTTCACGCCGCAGGGGTGGCTCGACCTCGTCCGGACGGAGGGGGTCACGAGCGCGATGGTGGTGCCCACGATGCTCGCCCGCATCGTCGACCACCTCGACGGCGCGCCCGCCGACGTCCCGACACTCGGGTCGCTCGCCTACGGCGGTGCACGGATGCCCCAGCCGGTCCTCGAACGTGCTCTCGCGGCGTTCGGCGACACCGGATTCGTCAACGCCTACGGCCTGACGGAGACCAGTTCGACGATCGCGGTCCTCGGTCCCGAGGACCATCGGGAAGCCTTCGCGAATCCGGAACTGCGCGGCCGGCTCGCCTCGACGGGCCGGATCGTGCCCGGTATCGAGGCGCAGATCCGTTCGGAGGACGGCGATCGCGTACTGCCCGAGGGGGAGACGGGCCTGCTGTGGGTGCGCGGAGCGCAGGTCAGCGGCGAGTACATGGGCAACGGCTCGGTGCTCGACACGGAGGGCTGGTTCCCCACCCGGGATCGCGCCCGGATCGAGGACGGTTACCTCTACATCGGTGGCCGCGCGGACGACACCATCATCCGGGGTGGTGAGAACATTGCGCCGGCCGAGATCGAGGACGTGCTGGCGCATCATCCCCAGGTGCGGGAGGTGGCCGTGATCGGCACCCCCGACGACGAGTGGGGCGAACGGATCTGCGCGGTGATCGTCCCGGCGGCGGACGCCCACGACGACGCCGACGCGATCCGGACGTGGTGCCGCGAGCGCCTGCGCGGCTCGAGGACTCCCGACGACGTGGTGTTCGTCGACGATCTGCCTCGTACCCCGACCGGCAAACTCGTGCGCCGCGACCTCGTCGAGCAGGTCACCGCCGGCCTCGCAGGATGACCCGGCCGTCCGCATCGTGGAGAGAACAGGCATTGCCGTGACCGACACCGTCGACACCGAACTCCTTGGGCGCGAATGGGTCCTGCGGGCACGTCCGAACGGGCGCCCCCGTGCCACCGACGTCGAACTGGTCGAGACGACTCTCGGTGACCCTGCTCCCGGGCAGGTCCGCGTGCGGAACCTCGTCATGTCCGTCGAGCCCTACATGCGGGGCCGGATGGGGGGAGGGGCGTCCTACGCCGAACCGTACGAGCTCGATGCGCCCATGCTCGCGCCGACGGTCGGCATCGTGTCCCGTTCCGATCGGCCGGAGCTGCCGGTGGGATCGCTCGTTCTCCACGAATACGGTTGGCGCACGGAAAGTCTCGTCGACGTGACCGACTGCCGCAGGCTTCGGCACGACGACCTGCCCGCGGCCCTGCACCTGAGTGTCCTCGGCATCCCGGGGATGACGGCCTGGGTGGGGATCGACCGGATCGCGCAGGTCCGAGACGGCGACGTGGTGTTCGTGTCGTCTGCGGCCGGCGCGGTCGGGTCCACCGCCGTCCAGTTGGCGAAACAGCGCGGCGCCGTGGTGATCGCGAGTGCCGGATCGCCGGAGAAAGTCGCGCTCACAAAGGAACTCGGAGCGGACGCGGCCTTCGACCACCACGACGGGCCGGCGAAGGACCTGCTGCGTACCGCGATGGCCGAAGTCGGGGCCACGGCTCTCGACGTCTACTTCGACAACGTCGGAGGAGAACAGCTCGAAGCGGCCATCCGGGTGCTCGCCGACCACGCCCGCATCGCCCTGTGCGGGATGATCAGCGTTTACAACTCCGCCGCACCCGTGCCCGGCCCGAGCAATCTCCTCAAACTCGTCTGGCGCCGGGCGCGGATGGAAGGCTTCCTGCTGGCCGACCATCTCGACGCACGCGAGCAGTTCGAGGACGAGATGGCCGGACTCGTCCGGGCCGGACGGGTCCGGCCCGTCCACACCGAATTCCCCGGCGGCATCGCCGGTGCATGGGACGCCTTCGTCGGGATGCTCGACGGCGCCGCCACCGGCAAGGCCCTCGTTCCGCTCACCACCTCCACCTGACCCCACCGGGACCGTCCCGACGTCGCCCTTGGTGACGCCGGTGTCCCGCTGCACCCTTCCCACCCCTTCGGCGCCCTCCGGTGCCGACCTCATCGACAGGAGCCATCATGACTTCGCATCCACTTCCTCTCGAAGGAAAGGTCGCGCTCGTCACCGGCGGTAGCCGCGGCCTGGGCCGCGAGATGGTTCTCGCTTTCGCGAACGCCGGCGCCGACACCGTCATCGTCAGCCGCAAGGTCGACAGCTGTGAGAAGCTGGCCGCCGAGGTCGCCGAGACCACCGGCCGCAAGGCGCTTCCGCTCGCCTTCCACGTCGGTGACTGGGACGCTCACGCACCACTCGTCGAACGGATCTACGACGAGTTCGGGCACCTGGACATCCTGGTCAACAACGCGGGCATGGCACCGCTGTACCCCAGCCTCGACCAGGTCACCGAAGAACTGTTCGACAAGGTGATCGGCGTCAACCTCAAGGGCGCGTTCCGGCTCACCAGCCTCGTCGGGCCCCGGATGGCGGCCGGTTCCGGGGGATCGATCATCAACATCAGCTCGATCGCCTCCGAGCGGCCGATGACCACCGACCTGCCGTACGCGGCCGCCAAGGCGGGGCTCAACACCTTGACCAAGGGCTTCGCCCAGGCCTACGGGCCCAACGTGCGCGTCAACACGATCATGGCCGGTGCCTTCCTCACGGACATCAGCAAGGCCTGGGACAAGGAATCGGCCGATGAGCTGTTCCGGGGGATGCCACTCCAGCGCGCGGGAAATCCGGACGAGATCGTCGGTGCAGCACTGTATCTCGCCGGACCCGGCTCGACCTACACCACCGGCGCCGTGATCCCCGTCGACGGCGGCCGCACCTCCACCCCCTGACAGATCTCGGTCCCACCCCGACCGACCACCAGGAGCCCCACATGAACCCCATCCACACCCGCCGCACCCGGCGTGCCTTCCTGTCGGCCCTGACCGCAGGTGCTCTCGCAGCGGCTGTCGCGGCCTGCGGCGGAAACGGCGGCGACGACCGCATCACGTCCGATTCGATCGGATCCACCGGTCCGGCCGGCGATGATGCCTGGCAGCAGATCGTCGAGGCGGCCAAGGCGGAGGGCGAGGTCACGATCTACTCGTCGAACGCCGCGGACGCCCTCGCCGAACTCGGCCGCCGTTTCGAGGCCGACTACGGCATCCGCCTCAACGTGGTCCGCGACGTCGACGCGAACCTGCACCAGAAGATCGGCGCGGAGGCGGAGACCGGCAACCGCGTGGCCGACATCGTCACCCAGGCCAGCGTCCCCTGGGCCGTGGAGAACGGCGCGAACGGAGCCTTCGCCGAACCCGTCGGCCCCGCCTTCACCGACTCCGCGAGCGAATACGACGTCACGACGCTGAAGGACGACACCGGCTACTTCGTCACCAACGCGTCGGTGCTGACCTTCGGCTGGAACACCCAGCGACAGCCCGACGGCATCGACAGCTACAGCGACCTGCTGGATCCGTCTCTCGCCGGCGGGAAGATCGGCATCGTCACCCCCACCTCGACCGCCCACGTCGACTTCTACGACAGCTACCTCGAACAGGTCGGGGGAGAGGGCTTCCTCGAGAAGCTCGCCGCCCAGACCCCGCGGATCTACCCCAGCGCACTGCCGCTGGCGCAGGCCCTCGCCTCCGGTGAGATCGCCGTCGCCGCGTTCGTGCAGGACCAGAAGAGCGAACAGCGGACCGGCGCGCCCGTCGACTCGGCGTTCGGGGACGTCGTGTGGGGCGCCCCCATGTACACCGCGATCCTCGCCGACGCCGTGCATCCCAACGCGGCACAGGTCCTCGCCAACTACATGATCACGCCGGCCGGCCAGGAAGCCGTCTCGTTCCGCAACGCCGCCGTGCTGCCGAACATCGGCTCGTCCGTCACCACCGTCGACAAGGTCGCCCCCCAGAACACCGAGGCGATGACGCCGGCAGCACTCGAGGATCTCAAGGCCCGCTTCGGCCGCCTGTTCAACCAGTAGTCCCGGGATCGCCGGAGAAGGAGTCACCCCCATGGGAAGAGTTGAAGGAAAAGTCGCGCTGATCACCGGCGCGGCGCGCGGCCAGGGCCGCTCGCACGCCCTGCGCCTCGCCGAGGAAGGAGCGGACGTCGTCCTCCTCGACGTGTGCGCGCCGATCGGCTCGGTGCCGTACCCCCTCGCCACCGAGGACGACCTGAAGGAGACCGAGGCGCTGGTCGCCGCGACCGGCCGGAAGGTGCTGTCCCGCGTCGCCGACGTCCGGGATCAGTCGCAGCTCGACGCGGCGGTGGCCGACGCGATCGGGACCTTCGGGTACATCGACATCGTGTGCGCCAACGCGGGCATCGTGGGCTTCCGGCCCACCTGGGAGCTGAGCGATGCCGAATGGCAGGACATGCTCGACGTCAACCTCACGGGTGTGTTCCACACCGTCCGTGCCGTCGTCCCCGAGATGATCCGCGGTGGTCGGGGCGGCTCCATCGTCATCACCAGCTCCATCCAGGCGATGCTCGGCTCGGCCAACATCGGGCACTACAACGCCTCGAAGAGCGGTGTCGTCGGCCTCATGCGGACTCTGGCCACCGAACTCGGCCCCCACGGCATCCGCGTCAACACGGTCAATCCGAGCGCGGTCGAGACCCCGATGCTGCACAACGACGCGACCTTCCGGATCTTCGGGCCCGATCTCGAGAACCCCGGGCCCGAGGACCTGTGGGAGCGTTCGAAGGACCGCAATCCCATGGGAATCGGCTGGGTCGCGCCCGAGGACATGAGCAACGCCGTGTTGTTCCTCGCCTCGGACGAAGCACGTTTCATCACCGGCGTGGCACTGCCGGTCGACGCGGGGGTACGACTGTGACTGCTCTGGACAACGAAACCCGACCCGAGACCGCCCGGGTGCCGCGCCGACTCGAAGGGCGCCGGATCTTCGTCACCGGTGGTGGCAGCGGCATCGGCGAAGCCGTCGCGAAGCGACTCGCCGCCGAGGGCGCAGCGGTCGCGGTGACCGATGCTCGTGGTGAGGCCGCCGAGTCGGTGTCCGACGCGGTTGCGGAGACCGGCGCGCAGACGCTGGGGCTGCGGTGCGATGTCGGAGACGAAGCCTCCGTCGAGGAGGCCGTGGCTGCGGCGGTCGCCGAGTTCGGAGGCCTCGACGGGGTGGTGACCTGCGCGGGTGTCAACGGGACGGCAATGCTCCACGAGATGGAACTCGCCCACTGGGAACGCATCCTGCGGGTCAACCTCACCGGCAGCTTCCTGCCGCTGCGTGCCACCCTGCCGCACCTGCTCGAGGCCGGCGGCGGTTCGATCGTCACCGTCGGCTCGGTCGCCTCCTTGGTGGCGACCAACCTGAACACCCCCGGTTACGACGCGTCCAAGGGCGGTGTCCTGCAGCTCACCCGGTCGGTTGCCATGGGTTACGCGGACCGGAACATCCGAGCGAACTGCCTGTGCCCCGGCCTCGTGACCACGGGCCTGCGCGTGAACTCCCGGGCGCTGCAGGGCCCCGAACCGGAACCTACCCGCAGCCGGGTGGTGGAGAACACCGCGCTCGGGCGCTCGGCGGAACCGGCCGAGATGGCGTCGGTGGTGGCCTTCCTCCTGTCCGACGACGCCTCCTTCGTGACCGGCGCAGCGATCGCCGCCGATGGCGGATTGACCGCGAACTGACTCCCCGCCCGCCCGCAGCGGGCACGACACAGAGGTGACTCACACATGCCCACCGACCCGACCTGGCGCAGGGATGCCTGCGCCATCGCAGGAATCGGAACCACCGCGTTCTCGAAGGACTCCGGAGTCTCCGTCACGGCGCTCGCCGTCGAGGCCGCCGCGGCGGCCCTCGAGGACGCCGGACTGACCCCGGCCGACGTCGACGGCGTCGTCCGCAACGACATGGATCTCGTCTCGTGCGCGGCCCTCGCCGACGGCCTCGGCGTCCCGCACCTGACCTACTGGGGTGAAGCCGGACCCGGCGGTTCGGGCCCGGCCGCGATGGTCGCGCAGGCCGTCGCCGCCATCATGAGCGGGCAGGCGACCACGGTGGTCGTCTTCCGTTCGCTCAACGGTCGCTCGGGCCGCCGGTTCGGCCTGTCCCCGGTCGTCACCCCGGAGGTGGGTGGCAACGAGACCTTCGAGGAGTTCTTCGGCCCCTACGGGCTGTTGTCCTCGGGCCAGTACTTCGCGCTGATGGCACAGCGCTACATGACCCAGACCGGTCTGACCTCCGAGCAGCTGGCGCAGATCGCCCTGGTGACCCGCAAGCGTGCCAATGCGAATCCGGCCGCGCAGATGTACGACCGGACGATGACGCTCGACGACTACTTCGACTCGCGCATGCTGTCGTCGCCGCTGCGTCTGTTCGACTACTGTCTCGAAACCGACGGTGCCGCAGCGGTCGTCGTCACCACCGCCGAACGCGCGAAGGACCTGCGGCAGGCTCCGGCGCTCATCCGGTCGGTCGCGATGTCGACCTGCCGTCATCCGCAGCCGGGCCTGATGTACCCGACGCTCATGCGCGAGGACATCACCGCGCTGCCGTCGCGGGAATGCCAGGACACGCTCTACAGCCGGGCCGGTCTCGGGCCGGCGGACGTCGACGTCGCCCAGATCTACGACTGCTATTCGATCACCGCCCTCATCCAGCTCGAGGACTACGGGTTCTGCAAGCGCGGCGACACCGGCGACTTCCTCGCCGAGGGCCAGATCGATCTCGGCGGAGCGATACCGATCAACACCAGTGGAGGACACATGTCCGAGGGATACATCCACGGAATGAACCACGTCGTCGAAGGGGTGCGGCAGATCCGCGGCACCTCAACGAGTCAGGTCGAGGGGGCGCAGGTATCCCTGGTCACCTCGGCTCCGCCGCCGGCGGCATCCGCGCTGATCCTGGTGGCGGCATGAGCGCCGCAGCAGCCGCGAGCGCGGCTACCACCACCCGGCTCCGTCCCCTCGTCACCGAACGGGGGAGCGCCGGCTTCTTCTCCGCCGCAGCCGAGAACCGCATCGAGATCCTCACCTGTGAGGACTGCGGTCGGCGCATCCACCTGCCGCGGCCCCGCTGCGTGTACTGCGCGAGCACCGAGGTGTCGTGGAAGCCGGCAGCCCACACCGGCACCGTGTACAGCCACACCGTCGTCGAACATCAGGTCCATCCGCTGTTCCCGGTGCCGTACACCGTGATCGTCGTCGACCTCGACGGCGAGGAGGCCGGCGTGCGCCTGATCGGCAACCTGCCCGGTCGCGCCGAGGTCACCGCCGGCACCCCCGTCCGCTGCACCTTCGAGGACCTCGGGGCGGACGCCGCCGGAAACCCCGTGGTCCTGCCCGTCTGGGAGATCGACACCGAGCGCGCGAACGCCGGAACCGGGGAGGACGAATGACCACGACACCCACCCGACCGATCGACCCGGTCCTGTTCGTGGACGACGACCCGAGCAGCGCGCTGCGCGGTGCCCGCTGCGCCCGCTGCGCGACCGTCACCTTCCCGATCCAGCACAGCTGCCCCCGCTGCGGCGCCGCGGAGATGAACCCCGAGGCACTGCCCACCGAGGGGGTGCTCTGGTCCTACACCGTGCAGTCCTTCGCCCCGAAGAAGCCGTTCCTGCACACCGAACCGTTCACCCCCTTCGGGGTCGGCTACATCGACCTCGGTGACGTGATCGTCGAGTCCCGGCTCACCGTGAACGACCCGGAGTCGCTGGAGATCGGGATGCCGATGCGGTTGTGCAGCATCGTCAACCACGTCGACGACGACGGCACCGAGGTCGTCACCTTCGCATTCGCACCGAGCATGGAGGAGGCGGCATGAAGGTCGCGATCGTCGGTATCGGCATCCACAGGTTCGGCCGCACCGAGGGCGTGAGCGGCCTGGAACAGGGCGCCTACGCCGCCCGGCAGGCGATGGCCGACGCCGGAGTCGAGTTCAAGGACATCCAGTTCGCCTACGGCGGCAGCGATTCGGCCGGCAACGCCGACACCCTGGTGTCGACCCTGGGGCTCACCGGCCTGCCGTTCGTCAACGTCTCCAACGGGTGCGCCACCGGCGGCAGTGCCCTGACCTCGGCGGTGAGCCGGATCCGGTCCGGCGAGTCCGATCTCGGTCTCGTCGTCGGGTTCGACAAGCATCCCCGCGGCGCGTTCAACCCGCGCCCCGAGGACAACGGCCTCGGCCGCTGGTACGGCGAGTCCGGGATGATGGTCACCACCCAGTTCTTCGCCATGAAGATCCAGCGGTACCTCGTCGAACACGGACTGCCGAAGTCGCTGCTGGCGACGGTGGCCGCCAAGGCGTTCCGCAACGGCGCGCTCGCCCCGCACGCGTGGCGCCGCACCCCTCTGACCGAGGCGGAGATCGACGGCGCCACGATGGTCAACGACCCGCTCACCCAGTACATGTTCTGTTCCCCGGCAGAGGGCGGGGTCGCGCTCGTGCTGGCACGCGCCGACCAGGCCCACCGTTACACCGACACCCCGGTCTTCCTCGAGGCCGCCGAATTGCGGTCCCGGCTGTTCGGTTCGTTCGAGGTGTTCAGCCCGTGGACCTCACCCGAACGGGCCGACGGGCCGACGGTGACCGCCTCCCGCGCGGCGTTCGAGGCCGCCGGGATCGACCCGAGCGACGTCGACGTGGCGCAGATCCAGGACACCGAGGCCGGTGCCGAGATCATGCACCTGGCCGAGACGGGCCTGTGCAAGCACGGCGAGCAGGAGACGCTCATCCGGTCCGGTGCCACCGAAATCGCCGGGGCGATTCCCGTCAACACCGATGGCGGCTGCCTCGCCAACGGCGAACCGATCGGAGCGACCGGCCTGCGCCAGGTGTACGAGAACGTCGTGCAGCTGCGCGGTGCCGCCGGAGACCGGCAGGTCCCGGGTGACCCGAAGGTCGGGTTCACCCACGTGTACGGCGCCCCCGGTATCAGTGCGTGCACCGTCCTCACGCGCTGACCACCCCCGAAACTTCACGACAACGGCAGGAGACGATCGACATGGCATGGGATTTCGAAACCGACCCCGAGTTCCAGGCGAAGCTGGACTGGGTGCAGAAGTTCGTCGACGAGGAGGTCGCGCCCGTCGACCGCGTCATCGAACACGCGTGGGACGTCACCGATCCGACGCGCAACAAACTCATCCGGCCGCTGCAGCAGATCGTGCGGGAGCAGGGCCTGTGGGCCTGCCATCTCGGCCCGAAGCTCGGCGGGCCCGGCTACGGCCAGCTCAAGCTCGCGCTGCTCAACGAGATCCTCGGCGCCACCCACAGCGGGCCGGTCGTGTTCGGCTGCCAGGCACCGGATTCCGGTAATGCGGAGATCCTCGCGCACTACGGCACGCCGGAACTGAAGGAACGCTATCTGCAGCCGCTCATCGACGGCGACATCGTCTCCTGCTACTCGATGACCGAACCCCAGGGCGGCTCGGACCCGACGAGCTTCGTCACCCGCGCCGTCCGCGACGGCGACCACTACGTCATCAACGGCGAGAAGTGGTTCTCCTCGCACGCCCGGTTCTCGTCGTTCCTCATCGTGATGGCCGTGACCGACCCCGACGCCCCCCGCACCAAGCGGGCGTCGATGTTCGTCGTCCCCATGGACACGCCGGGCATCGAGATCGTCCGGAACGTCAGCGTGTGGGGTCACCAGGAATCCGAAGGCACCCACGCCTACATCCGCTACACCGACGTGCGTGTCCCCGCCGACCACCTGCTCGGGGAGGAGGGCGAGGGCTTCGCCGTCGCCCAGACCCGGCTCGGCGGCGGTCGCATCCACCACGCGATGCGCACCGTCGGCCTGGTCAAGGCGTCGCTGGAGATGATGCTCGAACGCGCCGTGTCGCGGCAGACCCGCGGCCGCTCGCTCGCGGACATGCAGATGGTGCAGGACATGATCGCCGAGTCGTGGGTCGAACTCGAGCAGTTCCGTCTCCTCGTGCTGCGCACCGCGTGGAAGATCGATCGGCTCGACGACTACAAGAAGGTCATCGCAGACATCTCCGCCGTGAAGATGGTGATGCCCAAGGTCCTCAACAACGTCGTCTCCCGCGCGATCCAGCTGCACGGCTCGCTCGGCATCTCCACCGAGATGCCGTTCGGCAAGTGGCTGCTCGAGAGCTACCACATGGGCCTGGCGGACGGCGCGACCGAACTGCACAAGCAGCAGATCGCCAAGCAGCTGCTGAAGACGGCGACGCCGGCCGAGGGACTGTTCCCCACGGCCCACCTGCTCGCCCAGGACGCCGCAGCGGAGGCCAAGTTCGGGCTGCCCGCGCTGGGGGTGCAGTGATGACCGGTGTCGCGGAGGAGCCGCGCGTCGAGGACGCGGAGGAGCCGCGGGTCGAGGTCGCCCCCGTCCGTCCCGGTGAGGAACTCGACTGGGACGCGCTCGAGACGTACCTGCGGTCCCACCTCGATGGATTGGACGGGGAGTTCTCCGTGCTGCAGTTCCCGCGCGGCTCGGCGAATCTGACCTACCGGGTGTCCTTCGGAGACCGACCTCTGGTCGTGCGGCGGCCACCCTTCGGGAAGATCGCGCGCGGCGCACACGACATGGCACGGGAGCACCGGGTGCTCTCCCGCCTGTACCGCGCATACGACCGGGCTCCCCGCGCGCTGCTGCACTGCGCGGACACCTCCGTCGTGGGGGCCGAGTTCTTCGTCTCCGAGTACCGCGAAGGAGTCGTGGTCTGGGACGAGATCCCGGACTCGATGGCGCAGCACGCCGATGCCGGAAGGCGGATCGGTTTCGCCGTGGTCGATGCGCTCGCCGATCTGCACGCGGTCGACCCGGCGTCGTGTGATCTCGCCGATCTCGGCCGGCCGGAAGGATATCTGGAACGGCAGGTCGCCGGCTGGTCGGCCCGGTGGGAGGCCGTCGCCGAGTACGTCCCCGACCGCGAGGTCGCCGAGCTCGTCGAGGAGGTCGGCCGTCGTATCCGGGCCGATATTCCGGCGAGTCAGCGGGCCGGGATCGTGCACAACGATTACAAGGTCGACAACTGCCAGTTCCCGCACGACAACCCCGATCGGGTGAAGTCGGTGTTCGACTGGGACATGGCCACCACCGGTGACGTGCTGGTCGACCTGGGCACCCTGCTCAACTACTGGCCGGACCGGACCGTGGCTCCCGAGTCGGACGCGGCGTTCATCGTCGTTCCCGGGATGCACGCCCTCGATCTGCCGTCGCGGGCGGAGATCGTCGAGCGCTACGCGGCGGGCAGCGACCTCGACCTCTCGCGCATCGACTGGTACGAGGCCTTCGGCTGCTGGAAGACCGTGGTCATCCTGCAGCAGCTCTACGCGCGGTTCGTGCGCGGGGAGACCACCGATCCGCGGATGGGACAGCGCGGGGAGCTCGTCGCGCCGCTCGCGCGCCGGGCGCTCGGGCTGCTCCCGGCCTGACCGGGAGTCCGCCTCGAAGGGGCACGTCCGGCCGGCTCGCGCCACCGGACGTGCCCCTTCGGCGTCCTACGAACGCCGCCACCACACGAATGTCGCCGTCACCCGACCTCGAGGAGAGACCGTGTCCACGCTCGGACTGTGCACCTACGGAACCACCCCCCACGACGCGCTCGAGCTCGCCCGCGCCGCCGACGAACTGGGGTTCGACGCGCTGTGGCTGGGGGAGCACGTGCTCCACCCGGCCGCGTACGCGAGCGAGCACCCGTCGGCGGGGACCCGCCAGCACCATTCGGGGCCGATCGTCGACGACACGACCGAACTCACCGATCCGCTCGCCCTGCACGCGGCGATCGCGGCGGTCACCGAACGCCTGAGGCTCGGCACGGCCGTATACGTCACCGCGCTGCGTCATCCCCTGCACACCGCGCGCAGCACGATCACCGTTCAGGAACTCAGCTGCGGGAGGCTGCTGTTCGGTGTCGGCGCCGGATGGCTCGAAGAGGAGTTCGCCGCGCTCGACGTGCCCTTCGCCGGGCGGTTCACCCGCCCCGACGAGTGCGTGGAGATCCTGCGCAAGGCGTGGGGCGGCGAGTCGTTCTCCCACGAGGGCACCTTCTATCGGTTCGACGAGGTCCGGCTGCATCCTCGACCCGTGGCGGTGCCGGTCGTCTACGGGGGCAACGGACCCCGCGCGCTTGCTCGTGCAGCTCGGCTCGGTGACGCCTGGATCTCCTCGGGCACACCCACTTTCGAGGAGGCGGTCGAGTTGGTGGGCGTACTGCGCCGGCACCGCCTGGAGACGGGTGGGACCACGGAGTTCCCGTGCTACGTGCGGGTGGAGGTGACCGAGGCGACCACCGCGGCCGATCTCGAACGGTATCGGGAACACGGACTCGACGACCTCGTCGTGTGGGCGGACGCGGGCTGGAAGGGCGCGACGGTCGCGGAGCGACGTGCCAACCTGGCGGCCCTCGCGGACCGGCTGGGCGTGCGGTCCGCGTCGGTCCTTCGGTGAACCGAACGCAGGAGGACCCCGCGGCTTCGGCTGCGGGGTCCTCCTGCGTCCACGGTGAGTGCGATCAATGACCGGCGGTGGTCCCGGTGACGGGGATCAGTGCGCCGGTCACCGACCGGGCGGCGTCGCTCAGCAGGAACGCGATGACCTCGGCGATGTCGGCCGGGCGGGCCCACGAGGAGGTGTCGGCGTTCGGCATGGCCTGTCGGTTGGCAGGGGTGTCGATCATGGACGGCACCAGGCCGTTGACGCGGATCGAGTCGGGAGCGTACTCGACCGCCATGCTCTGGACCAGCGCTGCGACAGCGGCTTTCGAGGCGATATAGCCGGCGGCGCCCGGGAACGGGTGTGTCGCGCCCGCCGAACCGATGCATACGACCGAACCGCCGCCGCGCCGGATGAGTTCGGGCAGCGCCGCCTGGGTGACGAGGTAGGCGATCCGCAGGTTGAGGGAGAGCTGGGCGTCGAGCACGGCGACGGGTGTCTCGTGGACGCGGCTCCCCGAGTGGAAGCCCCCGACGAGGTTGACCAGCCCGGTCAACGGCCGGGACTCGTCCGCGGTGGCGAGGCCGACGACCCGCTCGACGTCGTTCTCGTCGGACAGATCGGCCTTGACGAGGACGAGATCGGGGTGTGGCGTCAGCCGGTCCGCTTCGGCCTCGTCGTACCAGGGGACGACGACCCGCGAGCCGGTCGCGAGGAGACGTTCGGTGACCGCGGTGCCGAGACCACCGGTTCCGCCGGTCACGACGACGGAACCGGATCCGTGGGAAAGTTCGCTCATGACGAGGCCTTTCGATGCCGGGAGGGTTGGCTGCCG
The DNA here is from genome assembly GCF_048897285.1 of Rhodococcus sp. O3. NCBI lineage: Bacteria > Bacillati > Actinomycetota > Actinomycetes > Mycobacteriales > Nocardiaceae > Rhodococcus > Rhodococcus sp. O3. Next base: position 13,245 of record NZ_JBMBTE010000070.1, on the reverse strand, counting down.
TCTCAGGGAGGCAGAGGAGAGCCCTAAAACATACCTATATTTAGGATGTTAGAGAGCATAGCGCGTCCAGTGGTCCACGTCACCCCCTGATCGTGGAAGGGCCGGCGGCAGGCGCGATCGACCCGCCCTCCGCGGGGGCCTGCCGGTCCTGGGGCCGCGGACCGGGGGCTCCGCGTCGGGGCAGCTCGGACAGGCTTCGTCGGCCGAATGCAAGGGCCCCCAGTCCGAGTGCGGTGGCGCCCGCGGCCGCCGCGAACGGCACGTGCGGGTTGGTGACCTCGCCGAGCCAACCGGCAAGCCACGGCGCGCAGGCGCCACCGCCGAAGCGGACGAAACTGTAGCTCGCCGCCGCGGTGGCTCCGTCCACGGTGGATACCTGCATCCCGATCTCGGTCACGAGCGCATTGAGCAGTCCGACGAACAGGCCGGAGACGACGATGCAGGTCGTCACGACCGCGCGGTGGTCCGTGAAGACGGCGACGATCGTGAGAGTCGTCGCGAACAGGACGAGAGCGGCCGCGACGGTCGGTACGGCACCCACCGATACTCTCAGGCGGGGGGCGGCCACGACGGACGCGAACACCAGGCACACGCCCCAGCCGGAGAAGATGAAACCTGTTCGAACGGGCGAGAATCCGAGCACGAACGGTCCGTAGGAGAACAACGCGAAGAGTCCGAGATGGTAGAGCAGCGACACCGCGGCGACCGAGAACAGCCCCCGATGGGCGAGGGCGCGAAAGGGTGCGGTGATCGCGGTCGGTTCGGATGCTCCCGGCGTGCGAGGAAGAACTACCGCCAGCACGACGAAGGACAGTGCCACCAGGGAGGCGGAGCCGAGAAACGCGGCGCGCCAGGAGATCTGCCCCAGGATGCCACCGAGCAGCGGGCCGGTGGCGATGCCGGCGCCCACTGCGGCTTCGTAGCAGGTGATCGCGCGGGAATGGTGTCCGGGCATCGTCGCCACGATCGCGGCCAGGGCCGTCGCGACGAACAGGGCGTTGCCGAGTCCCCATCCGGCGCGGAACCCGATGATCTGCCCGAGGGCCCACGATGCGCTCGACCCCACCGCGGCGAGTGCGATGAGCGACAGGCCGATCAGCAGGGTGGTACGTGCCCCTATCCGGCTCGAGATCCATCCGGTGACCACCATCGCCAGGCCCATCACCGCCATATAGCTGGTGAACAGCAGGGACACCTGGGCCGGCGACCCGCCGAGTTCGCTGGACACGGACGAAGGATCGGGCTCACGACCCCGATGCCCATGAACACCCCGACCGTGGCGAAGGCGACCGCCCAGCCCGCGCGGGGGAGTGCGGTGCGCCCGCGTGGACGTTTCGGATCGGGAACGGGATTCGACGGCAAGCTGATCTCCGGTTCGGTACGACGACCTGCGACGACGATCCGGCGGCCGTGCGGGCGCGCCGGATCGCCGGTGGTCGATGTTCAGGTCACGGGTGGGTGCCCGGGATGCAGGTCGAGACCGAAGGGTGGGAGAGTCAGCGCCAATCCACGCGTTCGTTCAGCATCCGCGGGTTCAGAGCGGAGAGGTTGTCGATCACCTCGCGCATGTGCTCGCGCGCGAGGCGGCGGGCAAGTTCGGACTGGCCGGCGGCGATGGCGTTGTGGATCGCCTTGTGGGGTCCTTCGAAGCCTTCGCGCTCCTCGTCGTCCCAGACATCGGGGTGCGCTTCGAGCATGCGGAAGGTGTAGATGTGCGCGAGCGCCGACCCGGTGAGGGTGAGGATGTAGTTTCCGGACATCTCCCGCAGTGTCTGGTGGAATCCGACTGCGGTGTCGATGACTTCGTCGTCGGACATCTCCGGCACGATGTGTTTGCCGGCCAGTACGTCGAGATCGACGTCCTCGCCCGCTGCGACGCGGTCGGCGAGCATCGCGGCCGCGAGGCCCTCCATCTCCAGTGCCGCCTCGGCGACCTCACGGAATCGAACGCCTTTCGCCTGCAGATACATCGACAGGGTGTCGCCGAATTCGCTCCCCGTGGGTTCGGAGACGATCGGTCCGCCGCCGAGTCCCTGCCGAACCGTCACCAGGCCCTGAGCCTCGAGCAGGCGCAGCCCCTCGCGAACGGACGCACGGCCGACGCCGAAGCGCCGCGCCATCTCGGATTCGGCCTCGAGGGGCGAACCGGGAGCCAGCTGCCGGTCGGCGATCTCCCGGGCGACCATGCGTGCCACGGTGCGCGAGACCTTTTCGTTGCGAGTCATGGCTACCGCGCGTCGTCGCGCGGCGGTATCCGACTGCGAACTCGTGAAGTTGCGAGTCATGGTGTCCTCGTCGTCTGCAGGGACCCGCACTCGTCCGGGCGGGGGTGAGCGTGCGGCCGAGTATAGGGAGGAAGTTCCACGATCAAGGCTACCCCCAAATATATGTATGTTTCGGTTGGTTAATGCTATACCACTCTCTATGACTCAGAACACACCTACACGCGAAATTTCCGCAACGAGTTCCGCAACGAATACGGGCGCAAGGACTCTCGCAGGTCAGCACGTCCTGGTCACCGGTGGCAGCGAAGGAATCGGCTACGGGATCGCCGAACGTCTGCTCGACGCGGGCGCCACGGTTTCCCTCGCGGCACGCCGGCCGGAGGTGCTCGACGCGGCGGTCGGGAGACTGCAGACGCGGTGCGAGGACACGGCTCGGGTCTCGGGCGTCGTCGCGGACATCAGCGACGCGGATTCGATCGCCGCGATGTTCGAAACCGCCCAGGACCGGAACGGGCCGCTCAACGTACTCGTCGCCAATGCCGGCAGCGGGAGCGTAGTGCCCTTCCTCGAACTCACACCGCAGCAGTGGCAGGACTGCATCGACCTGAATCTCACGGGGACCTTCCTCTGCGTGCAGGCGGCGGCGCGATCGATGGTCGAGCGCACGGACGAAAACCGTTCCATCATCGTCGTCTCCTCGATCCGGGCGCTCGGTGCACGTCCCTCGCTCGTTCCCTACGGCACTACGAAGGCGGGACTCAACCAGCTGGTCCGCCTCGCGGCCTACGAGCTCGCGCCCACCGGGGTGCGCGTGAACGCGCTGTCGCCCGGTATCACGGCGACCCCTCTGGCCCAGGACCGCAACAACCTGTTCGACGAGCGGGCCGCGACCGTGCCCATGGGCAGGGCGGGAACCCCGGCGGACATGGCCGCTGCCGCGCTGTACCTCGCGAGTCCGGATTCGGCGTTCGTCACCGGCACGAACCTCGTGGTGGACGGGGGTGAGTCGCTCTACTGACCCACCCCGCGCGGCGTCGCCCCGCGACCTCCCGAAAAATTGTGATGTACAACGCACAAAACATTGCTATAGTTACGGTGTTTTCAGCTCACGTTCGAGCATCCGCCGAATTCCGGACCCGCGTCTCGCGGAGTCGTTCGGCGCTGACTTCCCATCCTGCGCGCGGCCGTTCGCGGCCGCGAGACGACGAAGGAGAACACTCCATGACCACGGTGATGAACGGGATCAAGGTCGTAGAGGTGGCGCTGTACGCGTTCGTCCCCTCGGCGGCCGCGATCCTCTCCGACTGGGGAGCCGACGTCGTCAAGGTCGAGCACTCGGACTTCGGCGACCCCACCCGGTCCACCGCGGCCTGGGGTGTCCCCGCCCACGTCGACGGCCTCGCGAGCCTGTTCGAGATCAACAACCGCGGAAAGCGTGCCGTCGCACTGGATATCGCCCACCCGGAGGGCCGAGAGGTCCTCATGAAGCTCGTCGAATCCGCCGACGTCTTCATGACCAACTTCCTGCCCGATGCACGCGCCAAACTCGGCATCGACGTCGACGACATCTTCGCCCGCAATCCCCGGATCGTGTACGCGCGGGGCACCGCCCAGGGCGTGGCCGGCCCGGACAGCGACAAGGGCGGCTTCGACGGCATCACCTACTGGGCACGCTCGGGTGCCGCCGGGTCCATCGCTCCGGACGACCTGGACTGGCCCGCCAACATGCCGGGACCCGCCTTCGGCGACTCCCAGAGCGGCATGGCCCTGGCCGGCGGGATCGCGGCCGGCCTCCTCCACCGTGAACGCACCGGTGAGGGCATCGTCGTGGATACCTCGCTGTTCTCCGTCGGTGCCTGGGCGATGCAGGCGACGATCGCGGGTTGCCAGATGATCGGCGCCGACGAGTTGCCGTATCCCGACCGGCACAACCCGGTCAACCCCGTCTCGAACATCTACCGGACCAGCGACGGTCGCTACATCCATCTCGCGCTGCTGCAGAGCCAGAAGTTCTGGCCCGGCCTGTGCGAGGCGATCGGCCTGTCCCACCTGATCGACGATCCGCGCTTTGCGACCTTCGAGGACCGCGCGCGCAATTCCCGTGAGTGCACGGCGATCCTGACCGAGGTCTTCGAACAGCGCACTCTCGCCGAGTGGACCGACATCCTCGGCAAGCAGGAAGGTCAGTGGGACGTCTTCCGCAAGCCGATCGACGTGCTGTCGGATCCGCAGGCCTTGGCCAACGGCTTCGTCCGCACCGTCGAGTACGAGGACGGGCGGACCCTGGACATGGTGACGGCACCGACCTCCTTCGGCGGGCAGGCCCCGACGCTGACGCGAGCCCCTCACCACGGAGAGCACACCGACGAGGTGCTGCTCGAACACGGTCTGGACTGGGACCGCATCGTCGAACTCAAGATCGCCGGCGCGATCAAGTAGAGCCTCTCCGCCCGGCCGGACAGGGATTCCGGCCCGATCCGGCGGAGCCTTCCCGGCTGCGACCCGACGTCGCGCCGTTCCGCGCACGTGCGCACCGACAGTTTCCCTTCCCTATCTCCACAAGGAGGAGTTCTCGTGTACGACCTTCGAGATATCAAGATCATCGACACCGACACCCATGTCGTCGAGCCGCCGGACCTGTGGACGTCCCGGATGTCGAAGAAGTGGGGCGATCTCGTTCCCCACGTGCGGTGGGACGAGGCGCGCGGCGACGAGGCGTGGTTCGTCTCCGGTACCCGTATGAGCGCCGTCGGCGCCCCGGCGATGGCCGGCTGGCACGAGTACCCGCCGAGCTGCCCTCCGCGCTTCGTCGACACCGATCCGCGCTCGTGGGATCCGGGCAAGCGCCTGGCGCTCATGGACGACTACGGCATCCACGCGCAGATCCTGTACCCGAACGTCGCGGTCTTCAGCCAGAAGACGCTGCAGTCCAACGGTTCCAACGAACTGCAGCTGGAGTGTGTCCGCGCCTACAACGACTACCTGACCGAATGGGCGCAGTTCGCGCCGGGCCGCTACGTCCCGGTGGGCATCCTGCCCTTCTGGGACATGGAGGCCACCCTCGCCGAGGTCGAACGTATCGCGGCCGCCGGGCACAAGGGCCTGGTGTTCACCCAGAACCCGGCCGCCTTCGGACTGCCGATGCTGACCGACCCGTACTGGGACCGGCTGTGGGCGTCGGCGCAGGAGAAGAAGCTGCCGATCAACTTCCACATCGCCTCCGGTGAGGTCGATCTGAGCGGCTTCGGGCACGAGAGCAACGGCGTGGCGGCCAACTACGGCATGATGGGCATCTCGTTCTTCATGGACAACGCCCGGACGATCTCCCAGCTCATCTTCGGCGGCATCTGCGACCGTTTCCCGGATCTGAAGTTCGTCTCCGTCGAATCGGGTATCGGCTGGATGCCGTTCGCGCTCGAGGGCATGGACTGGCAGTGGCGGAACAGCGGCGTGCACAAGGAGCACCCGAACTACGAACTGCTGCCCAGCGAATACTTCAAGCGGCAGATCTTCGGCTGCTTCTGGTTCGAGCAGGATTCCGCACGCAGCGCGATCGAACTGCTCGGCGCCGACAACGTGCTCTACGAGACCGACTACCCCCATCCCACGTCCATGTCCCCGGGACCGGCGAGCGATGCCATCCGCCCGGACGACTACCTCCGACGCAACTTCGCGCACCTGTCGGAGGAGGACGCGCGCAAGATCCTCCACGACAACGCCGCGGCCCTGTACAACCTGGACTGACGTCCTCGAGTCCCAGGTGCCGGCCCGCGCCCGACGTGCGGGGCCGGCACCGGCGGTCCGCGCTGTGTCGGCAATAGGGGGTGACACGCGTCTCCCGCATTGCTGGACTGTGATCCAAATCTCCGTTAATATGCGTATGTTCCCAATGGATGCCGAGCGGATAGTTTCTGCCACCGGCCGCGGACCGACCAGAAGCCCGACTGTCCCGTCCCCCGGACAGTCTCAGCCAGTGGAGTATTCATGTCCCTCTCGGAATTCGAGACCCGTGCCCGCACCTGGGTGACCGACACCCTGGCCCGACTGGCGTTCACCGTCCGCGAGGACGAGTACGACGTCTCGGTCTTCCACGATCTCGGCGAAGGCGAGGAGCGAGCGCTCCTCGACCGCCACCGCACCTGGCAGCGCGAGAAGTTCGACGCCGGCTACGGAGCGCTCGGATGGCCGAGTGAGTACGGCGGCACGGAAGCCGGAACCGAGATCGCCGAAGCCTTCGCGCGGATCGAGAACGAATTGTGCCCGCTCCCGCCGCACGAGCTCGTCTCGGTCACCCTGCATCTCATCGCCCCCACCATCAGGCTCCTCGGTACCGACGAGCAGAAGCAGCGGTTCCTGCCGCAGATGCTTCGCGGTGAACTTCTTGCCTGCCAACTGTTCTCCGAGCCCGACGCCGGTTCCGACCTCGCGAGTCTGGGAACTCGTGCGGTGCGGGACGGTGACGACTGGATCGTCTCGGGGCAGAAGGTCTGGACGTCGGGAGCGCAGTTCGCCGAATGGGGTGAACTCATCGCCCGCACCGACCCCGATCAGCCCAAGCACCAGGGCATGACCGCATTCCTCGTGCCCCTCGACGCTCCCGGCGTCGAGATCCGCCCGATCCGGCAGATGTCCGGAGGCAGCAGCTTCAACGAGGTGTTCCTCGATCGGGTCCGCATCCCCGACTCCCTGCGTCTCGGAGAGGTGGGGAAGGGGTGGTCCGTCGCCCTGACCACGCTCGCCTTCGAGCGCGAGGGCGGTTCGAACACCGCGAACGTCGGCGGACAGTTCTCCCAGCTCGTCGCCACGGCCCGGCGGCTCGGCCGCGACGAGGACCCGCGCGTGCGGGAGCAGTTGGCCCGGGTGTATCTGCGTCAGCAACTGGCGGCGGTGGATCTGCTGCGCGACCGTCAGGCGCGCGACGGTGGAGCCGCTCCCTCGGCGATCGGATCGGTCCGCAAGATCCAGTGGGTCGACAAGCTCGCCGCGGTCTCTGCTGCAGCCCGAACGGTGTTGGGCCGCAACCTGATCGCCGACACCGGTATCCCCGGTACCTACGAATGGAATGCGCACGTTCTCGGCGCCCCCGGCTACAGCATCGCCGGCGGCTCGGATCAGATCCAGCGCAACATCGTCGCCGAGCGACTTCTGGGACTCCCCGCGGAGGCTCGTGCGGACCGCGGCCTGACCTGGCGTGAGGCGCGCAATCGCGTCCACGGCCGTGCCGTCTCCGGAAGTTGAGCAACCCCGCGACCGTCCCACCGTTCCACCCCGTGCGTCCCCGGCGCACGGTCGCTCGACTCTTTCAGAAAACCCCCGAAAGGTCTGCCATGAGATTCGCGTCGCTTCGTCGCTCGATTGCCGGAATGGGTATCGCCGCAGTGACCTTCGCTGTCGCTGCGTGCGGATCCGGTGCTACGGCCGAGATCTCCCCCGAGGATCTCGGCCCCGCCGGAGACAGCGCCTGGGCGCAGCTCGTCGAGGCCGCCGAGCAGGAGGGCTCGGTCACCTACCTCACCGGCCAGCCGACGGACAACCTCCAGGAACTCGCTTCCCGATTCGAGTCGGTGTACGGCATCGAGGTCGAGATCGTCCGCGACAACGACGCCAACCTCCAGACCAAGCTCGCGGCGGAGGCGGAAACCGGTCGTCATACGGCCGACATCATCGCAACCGCCTCCCGGCCCTGGGTGGACACGCGCCTGGCCGAGGGGTACTTCGTCCCGGTCACCGGCCCCGCCTTCGGCGCCGCCGAGTTCGACCGCGAGAAGTTCCTGCGCGACGACGACCGGATCTTCCTCTCGTCGGCTGCGGTTCTCACCTACGGCTGGAACACCAGCCGGGTCCCGGACGGCATCGACGGATACGAGGGCCTGCTCGATCCCTCGCTCGCGGACGGGAAGATCGGCGTAATGCTTCCGGTGTCGTCCGCGATCGTGGACTTCTACGACTTCCTGGGCGACACGGTGTCGCCCGACTTCGTCGAGAAGCTCGCGGGCCAGAAGCCCCGCACCTACCCGGGCGCCCAGGCGATGGCCCAGGCACTGACCTCCGGTGAAATCGCCGCAGCCCTCTACACCATGCCGCTCACCGCGGAGAAGGAAGCCGGCGCGCCCGTCGATTCCGGTCTGCCCTCACCGGTCTTCGGTGCTCCCTTCCTCACCGGAGTCCCGGCGACCGCGCCCCATCCCAACGCCGCACAGCTGTTCGCGAACTTCCTGGTGACCAAGGCGGGACAGGAGGCCGTCGCCGACCGCGCCGGCTCCGTGCTGCCCGGCATCTCCACGGCCGCGACGTCCGCGGACGACATCTGGGTCAACAGCCGGATCGTCACCGCCGACGACACCGAGGCCTTCCGGGCCGAGTTCGCGCGGCTGTTCGGTTCCAGCCAGTAACAACCCCCGGCAGCCGGGGGCGCCGATCCCGGCACCCCCGGCGAGCCTCCGGTGACCGATCCGGTCCCGGACACGAGAGGAATGAAACATGAAGGTCGGAGAACGCCTCAAGAGCCCCGTGTGCGGCGCGGAAGTCGTGATCGTCCGTGTGGACGGCAACGTGGCCGGCCCCCTGCTGTGCGGGGGAGAGCCGATGTCCGCCGACGCGGCACCGGCCGCCGCGGCGGCGACGAATCCGGGACTGCTCATCGGAAAGCGGTACGAGGGCGGGGGAGTCGAGGTGCTGTGCGTACGGCCCGGCGCCGGCCCGCTGGTGATCGGCGACGCGGTGCTCGCCGAAAAACAGGCCCGCCCCCTTCCGTCCTCGGACTGAGCAGATCCCCGACGCCGGCAGCAGTCCATTCGGCTCCGGCACCCCCAGGAAAGGCGACAGCATGATTCTCTCGAGCGCGGTCGGCGCAGAGGACACGGCGCTCCTCGTCGACACCATCCGGGCCGCCGTCGGCAGAGCCGACCCGGCCGACGGACGGTCCGAGCGGGTCTACCGCGACGGTCCCCTCGACCACGACCTGTGGTCCGTGCTCGGCCGCGAGATCGGAGTCGGTGCCCTCGCCGTCCCGGAAACTCACGGCGGACTCGGAACCTCCTACGCCACTGTGGCGGCCGTCCTCGAAACCCTCGGCGCGGAACTGACCCGCGTCCCGGTCCTCGGCAGCGTCGTCGCCGCCACCGCCCTCGCGCGCTGCGCAGAGCACCCCCTAGCCCGCGACCTCCTCGAGGAGATCGCCTCGGGAACGAGGATCGTCGCCACCGTGGTCCCCGGGGACGATCTCGACACGCCCGGTGTCGGCACCTTCCGTGCCGTCGACGGCGGCGAGGGCGTGACCCTCACGGGCCGGGCGGAGTTCGTGCTCGACGCGGCTGTGGCCGACACGGTCCTGGTCCACGCCGTCGACCGGTACGGATCCCTGGGCTTCTACGCCGTCGACGGTACCCACCTGACGGTGGAGTCGATGCAGACGACCGACGCCACCCGAGGTCTGGCGCGTGTCCACGCCGAGAACGTCCCCGCGACCCTGCTCACCGACCGCCCCGACCCCGGCCGCGTGCGTGATCAGGCTCTCGTGGCGCTGGCCTGCGACAGCCTCGGTGTCGCCCGAGCGTGCCTCGACGCGGCGGTCGCCTACGCGAAGGAACGCGTCCAGTTCGGCCGTGTCATCGGCGAGTTCCAGGCCATCAAGCACATGCTCGCGGAAGTGGCCGTCGCCGTCGAACTCGCCGATTCCTCTGTGGCACACGCGATCTGGGCTGTCGAGGAGGGTACCGATCGCGATCTCGCCGAAGCGGCCGCCATCGCCGCACTCGCCTGCGGGGACGCGGCGGACCTCGCGACCGCCACCAACGTCCAGGTGCACGGTGGCATCGGCTTCACCTGGGAACACACCGCCCACCTCTACTACCGCCGGGCCCTGGGCTCGAGCGTGCTGTGGGGAAGCGCGGACGATCACGCGCAACGGTTGTATCTGCTCGCGACCGACAGCGCCCGCTCCGACGACGCCCCGAACCCCGACCGTCTCCGCGAGCCGGCGTCGGCCCTGTTCGCCCCCGAGGCCTGAATCCTGCCGGTCAGAAAGTGAGTCCACGATGTCCCATGTCTCGATCCGCCAGTTGCTGAAGAACTTCGACGGCAAGCCCCCGACCGTGGCCGTCGACCACCTCGACCTCGAAATCGAGGACGGCGAATTCCTGGTGCTGCTCGGCCCGTCCGGCTGCGGCAAGACCACCACGCTGCGATGTCTCGCCGGGCTCGAACAGCCCGCGAGCGGTTCGATCACCCTCGGTGACCAGGTCGTCTTCGACGGCGCGCGGGGAGTGAACCTGACCCCCGACAAGCGGTTCATCGGCATGGTGTTCCAGTCGTACGCCCTGTGGCCCCACATGACCGTCCGCAAGAACATCGCGTACCCCCTCAAGTCCCGCAAGCTCACCGACGCGCTCAACAGCGGCCGGGTCGAGGAGACCGCGGCCCTCGTCGACTGCGAACGTCTGCTCGACCGGCTGCCCGCCGAACTTTCCGGTGGGCAGCAGCAGCGCGTCGCGCTCGCGCGCGGTCTCGTCTCGCACCCCGACCTCGTGCTGTTCGACGAGCCGCTGAGCAACCTGGACGCCCGGCTCCGCGACCAGGTCCGCGCCGAGCTGCACGATCTGCACCAGCGCAAGCCGTTCACCGCGGTGTTCGTCACCCACGACCAGAGCGAGGCGCTCGCCCTCGGCACCCGTATGGCGATCATGCGCGCCGGGCAGATCGTGCAGATCGGCCCCCCGCGGGAGGTGTTCGAGGAACCCGTCGACGAATACGTCGCCGGCTTCACCGGCATGTCGAACCGGCTGCCGTGCGAGTACGTCGACGGCCGGTGGTACGCACTGGGCGCCGAGATCCACGGCATGCAGCCGCGCGCGGCCGCGTCGGTCGGCTCGTTCGTGATCCGGTTGCGGCCGGAGAAGGTGCGCCTCGTCGCCGATGCGGCGGATCTGCGGTCCGGCGAGGCCGGGATCGCGGTGCACGTCGACGATGTCGAATACGGTGGCCTGCATCTGGATGTCATGTGTTCGGTGGCCGTCGAGGGTTCGGCGCGGCGGCAGTTGCACGCCCGGATCCCGACGTACGACTCGTCCCGGGCACCGCGGACCGTCTCCCGGGGCGCGGCGATGATTCTCGCGTTCGACCCGATCGACGGCCGCACCTTCGACACCGACGGCATCGCACTCGCGATGCCTCAGCAGGCGCTCGTCGGCGCCCTGGCGGGGTGAGGGCGATGGCTGTGGTGACCTTGCCGGGCAACGACATCGGCGAACAGCGCCCGAGTGTCCCCGGTGGATTGCAGAGCGACGCCGTCCGGTCGGTGGCGCGTCGGCTGGGTGTCGTGGCGTTCGTCGCGCTGCTGGCATATCTGGTCGTCGTCCCGGTGGTGCGGTTGCAGTCGACCGCGTTCGAGGACGGAGCCGCGGGATACGAGCGCGCCCTCGGTCTCGAACGGCTCGGTGGAATTCTGTGGAACACAGTCGGTCTCGCGCTCGGCTCGCTGACGATCGCGATGGTGCTGGGCACCGCGCTGGCGTGGGGCGCGAACCGCCTGCCGCGCCGGCTGGCGGTGCTCGAGATCCTGCCCATCCTGCCGATCGTGATTCCCGCGGTCGCAGCGATCGTCGGGTGGGCGTTCCTGCTCTCGCCCCGGCCGGGCTATCTCAACGCGATGCTGCGGAATCTGCCGTGGTGGTCGCACCTGGAGGAAGGCCCGATCGACATCTACTCGATCCAGTGGATCGTGATCATCACCGGGTTCTCGCTGAGTTCGTTCGTGTACATGTTCGTCCGGTCCGGATTCGAGAACATCAACTCCGAGATGATCGAAGCGGCACAGGTGTCCGGCATGCCGGAATGGAAGGTCTTCTTCAAGATCACGCTGCCGCTGCTGCGCCCGACCCTGATCTACGGCGCCGGCGTGGCGCTGCTGCTGGGCCTGGGCCAGTTCACCGGACCCCTGCTGCTGGGCACCAACACCGGTGTGAGCGTGCTGACGACGGAGATGTACTTCCAGATCAGTGACTCGCCGGCGCAGTTCGCGACCGCCGCCGCACTCGGGTCGCCGCTGTTGATCGTCGGGATCGTGGTGGTGTTCGCGCAGAAGGCGCTGCTGGGCAACCAACGACGCTTCGTCACCCACGGCGGCAAGGCCTTCCGGTCGCAGGGACGTCCGTCGAAGACCGGGGTGGCGATCATCCTGCTGTTCTCGGTGCTGTCGACGGTGCTGCCGATCCTGGCGCTGGTGTTCGTGGCCCTGTCGCGGTACTGGAGCGGCACCATCAGCTTCTCGGCGCTGACGTTCGACAACTTCCGCACGATCTTCTCCGGGTCCGCGGTCCCCACCGCGATCGGCAACAGCGTGATGTTCTCGCTGATCGCAATGGCGATCGTGCTGCCGCTCGGGTTCGTCGCGGCGAACCTGATCGTCCGGGGACGCAACTACCCGGTGCTGCGGGTGATCGCGGACGTCCTCGTCTCGATTCCGCTCGGTGTGCCGGCGGTGATCTTCGGTGCGGCGTTCCTGCTCACCTACACGCAGGGGCCGATCGTCCTCTACGGCACCCCGTGGGTGGTCGTCCTCGTGTACGTCACGCTGATGCTGCCGTTCGCGACCCGGATGCAGCTGTCGTCGATGCTGGCACTCGGTGACTCGTACCTCGAGGCCTCCCGGGTGAGCGGCGCCGGGTTCGTCGCCACCAACGTGAAGGTCCTGCTGCCGCTCATGCGCGGCAGCCTCGGTGGGACCGCGGCACTGCTGTTCGTCCTGCTCACCCACGAGTTCACCGCGTCGCTGCTGGTGCGGGCCTCGCAGACCCAGGTGATGGGCACGATCCTGTTCGAGTACTGGTCCAACGGCGGCTATCCGCTGGTCGCCGCCGTCGCACTGGTGATGACAGGGGTGACGGCGGTCGGTGTCGTCGCGGCGATGCTCGCCGGCGGGACCGACGCTCTCAGCAAGATGTGATCGCTCTCGGAGCATCCGCCCGTGCGTGGTTTCGATAGTCCCCACTACCGGAACCACGCACGGGCGGCGAACGGACGA
>NZ_JBMBTE010000069.1:0-28711 GCF_048897285.1 Rhodococcus sp. O3 | reverse complement strand
GCGGTGGCGTGCGCGGCGGCACCGCTCGAGGCGTAGGCGAGCGACAGCTGTGCGACCGCGCGGGTGTGCTCGCTCTGGGCGGCGGCGAACGCCGCCAGGAATTCGCCGCCGATCAGCCCCAGCGCCGGGCTCAGTGCCGAGACGTTCTCCTGCAGGTCCACCGCGCCCGCGCGCGCCACACGATCGGCGGCCTCGAGCGTCGTGTTCCCGAAGGCGCGGACGCCGTCGGGCACAACCGTGACCGAATGGCCGACGGCGGCATGATCCCCCATGATGATCCCCCCAGATCAGATGTTCGTGTGCAGCACTCTAGCTCGAGCCGGGGCGCCGCGCTCGTGTGCCTTCCGGGCCCCTCCAGGCGTCCGAAAGGCACACGACCCCACGCTATTCGACGACCGCGTCGGCCTCGATCTCGATGAGCAGGTCGGCGTCGACGAGGCGGCTGACCTCGAGAATCGTGCTGGCGGGCCGGATCTCGCCGAACACCTCGCCGTGCGCGGCGGCCGCTTCCTCCCACCGGGACATGTCGGTCAGGTACATGCGGGTGCGGATCACATCGGTCAGCTTCGCGCCGGCCTCGGCCAGCGCGGCCTCGATCGTGCGCAGGGCACCGCGGGTCTGTTCCTCGAGGGTCGCGCCGGGGGAGGTGGTGCCGGAGACCGCGACCTGGTTGCCGATGCGCACCGCGCGGGAGTAGCCGATCTTCGGTTCCCAATCGGAACCGGAGGAGATGTTCTGACGAGTCATGGCCGGAATTCTGTCAGGTGGAGGGTCGTCGAACGAAATTTCGACGACCGGTTGACAGATTGTCGCACAGGTGTTCGACTGAGCGCATGAGGTGGGCGGCACAAACCCTGGACGCCGACGACGGCGCGTTGCCCGGCTTCGATCGGGCCGGACTCGTCCGCAGCGTACAGACGCCGGACTTCGAGGGCATCACGTTCCACGAGGTGCTGTGCAAGAGCGCCCTCAACAAGACGCCGGAGGCGTCGAACCTGCCGTTCCGCTACACCGTCAACACCTTCCGCGGATGCAGTCACGCGTGCCGCTACTGCTTTGCCCGGCCCACCCACGAATACCTCGACCTCGACGCCGGGCACGACTTCGACACCCAACTCGTCGTCAAGACCAACGTGGCGGCGGTGCTGCGGCGGGAACTGTCCCGGAAATCCTGGAAGCGGGAACACGTCGCGCTCGGCACCAACACCGATCCGTATCAGCGTGCGGAGGGCCGATATCGCTTGATGCCCGGCGTCATTCGTGCGCTCGCCGAGTCCGGCACCCCGTTCTCGATCCTCACCAAGGGCACCTTGCTGCGGCGCGATCTGCCGTTGCTCACGCTCGCGGCCCGGCAGGTCGACGTCGGGGTCGCGGTGTCCCTGGCCGTCGGCGATCACGACCTGCAGCGCCAGCTCGAACCGGGCACCCCGTCACCGCAGGCCCGGCTCGATCTGATCCGCGCCGTGACCGACGCCGGACTGTCCTGTCACGTGATGGTGGCCCCGGTCATCCCGTATCTCACCGACTCGACCCGGCATCTCGACGAACTGTTCGCCGCCATCGCGCAGGCCGGAGCCTCGGGCGCGACCGTGATCCCGATGCACCTCCGCGGCGCCACCCGCGGATGGTTCCTGTCCTGGCTCGCCGCCGAGCATCCCGCGTTGGTGCGGCGGTATCGGCAGCTCTACGGACGCAGCGCGTACGTCACGCCCGAATACAAGCGCTGGCTCAAGGCCCGCGTCGTGCCCCTCGTGGAGCGCTACGGACTCGCCGGCACCGAAACCGCGCACCGGGACGTGCCGTCGCCGGTGTCCGAGCATCGTTCCGCGGATCCGGCGCTCACCCTGTTCTGACTTCTGGCTGTCCGCGCGGCGATCCGGGATCCCGGCGAAGCCCACGCGGCCCGGTCGGGCAAGATCGTCTCCTGTCGTGTCGTCGAGGAGATGTGAGGGTTGTCGGTGAGAAGTGGTGTGGTGGCCGCCGGGTTCGTGCCCGCGGTGTTCGTTCTCGGTGCGATCGTGGCGGGCTGTGGTGGCGCGGCCGCGGGCACGACGTGCGACGACTTCGCCGCCCAGGACGACGCTGCGCGCGGCGAAACCGTTCTCTCGCTTCTGGAACCACACGGCATCTCGTCCCGCGACCTGGAGAGCTATCGCGTCGTCCTCGGCAAGGTCAACGAGTACTGCGGTCTGCGCGCCGGGGCGGCTCGCGAGAGTGGGGAAGTCACGCAGAACAACATGCAGCCGATCGACGCTGCCGTCGACTGGGACAGCGTCACGCACTGAGGCGTTCGATACCGGGCCGGGATGAGGCGTTCGACGCGGGGGTCGTGTCCGAGCCCCCACGCAGGGTCGTCGACCACCTAGGCGCGAAATGTGCTGCGACGGTTGATGATCGACCATGCCTCGTTCGCGGCGATCGCCCGGGAACTCGACCTGCCCCGGGACGTAGGGGCGATCACCGTGACGCCCCGCGGGATCGCTCGCCGCCGACTCGCCACCGGTCCGGCCCGGTGGCTCGATACGCGGTGACGGTGATGGATCCGTTCCGCGTGGTCGCTCTCGCCGGAGTGAAGCCGGAATCGATGCACATCCGAGTCCGGACGAGCCACCCGACACCGCACATCGCACCTGATCGAACACGCAACAAAACTGACATCACCTGTTTTCAAATGGCGATGCCGTGTGCGACACTGCCTGAAAGTCCAACGTAGGGGTGGTTTCATGACTGCGACCGGCGAGCGCTCGAAGTTCCTCCTCGAAGATGTCGACTTCAATCGGCGAGATTGTCCCGATCGGCCGTTGCGGCCCATCCCCCCTGGTCGGGACCACTTCGCCGATCAGTGGCGTCACATGCGCGAGATCATGTTCGGCGAGTGGATAGACATCGACCGGGAAGTCGAACCCAACGATCTCACGCGCCTGCGTGACGACTACTTCTGGCAACGCGACGAGCACATGATCGGCGTGGTCGAGGCGTTCGAGCGACTCGGTCCCGAGCAGGGCCGCGCACTGTTCGAGCAGGCTCTCACCCAGGGCATCGACACGCTCGAGAACCCCCCGCACGAGTTCGTCGAACTCTTCGGGCATCTCGATCAACTGCCTGCTCAGTTCGACCTCGTCGCTGCCGAGCGGGGACGGATGCTGGCGATGTCGGCTACGTGGACTGCCACATCGATCATCAAAGGGTGGGCGCTGTACGAAACGGCGATGACCGGTGACATCTCCGCAGCCACCGGTGCCACGGGACGATTCGTGGACGACGGGCCGCGCCGCTTCCTCGAAACAGCCCGGATATTCGCCGAGTTCAGGTTGCCGGAAATTTTCGATCGCCATTCCGAGGCCTTCCAGGACGTGGTGCGCGTGCGGTTGATGCACGCACTGGCCAGTCGTGGGCTGCGCAGGAAATGGGGCGACGACGTCTTTCTCAAATTCGGAGAACCGATTCCTGCAACCTCGTTGCTCGGATTCGGCAGCGGCATGTTGCTCGGACGACTCGTCGACCACGCGTTCGGGCGAAAGTTGACCCGGCAACAGCTCGAGGATCTCGCCGAGTATTCCTCCTACTCCGGGCGTCTGTGGGGAGCTCCCGAGCTGCTCCACTCCGAGAACGGCGTCGAGCTCATCAAGTCGCTGAATTACGTTCTGGCACGGGGCGGGAACCCTTCGCCCTGGCGCGCCGAACTCGTCGATGCCATTGCCAGTCCCGCGCACGTGGTGAGTCTGACGGATACGCTTCCCGGTTTCGTCAAGAAGTGGATTTCCCGGTACTCCGATCAGATCATCGCCACCATCGCTCTCGCGCCGGCAGGGGTGGTATTCGGACACAAGCAGATAGAGGCCATGGTCGCGGGCACGCACTTCGAGCCGCTCGGATACGACTTCGAACGCCGAGTGCGCTATTTCGCGTATCTCACCAGATTGAACGTCGGGATCGCCAGGCTGGCCGACGCCGTTCCGTGGTCCAACCCCATCCGAGAGCGCAGGAACAGAAGCGGAGCAGCCGCGCGCGAGCGGGTGGCCATGATGGACAAGGTCGCCCGCGGTCGTCGTATCGCAATGACCTTCACACAGCACGATCGCTCGACGGCCGGTGAGGGTTTCACCGGTTAGCCCGACCGACGTCACGTCCGTATTCACGCCGGTGTCCGGCGCCGAGCTTGCGGAAACTCACGTGGCCAGTGCTCGCACCCCGGGGCTGGTCGACCGGCGCACGAACGCACACTCGGAGAGGCGCTCCGCGTCGGGCGTTTCGACGACGAGATCGACGGACTCCGCCAGCCGGTACGGGCGGCTGTCCACCACGGTCCCGAGCGCGCGGCGCAACCGCGACACCTCCGCGCGCACCGCGACCGCGTGATCGGCGTCGCCGAACAATGCGTGGCCGAGATCGGTGACCGACATTCCCGTCGGGCCGTGGCGGTGCAGCAACAGCAGAATCTCTGCGTGCCGCACCGTCACGGAACTGTGCCACGAGGAGTCCGCGCCGGCCACCTCCACGGAGGGACTCGACGAAAGACGGAGTGTCATCGAGATTCTCGATGTCCGCTCGGCAGGGCGGATCAGCCACCCGTGGGAGAGTTGCTCCGGCACGCACAGCCCGAGCCCGGGAACGGTGATCGGCCGGTCGCCCCGCGGGGCAGCGACCCGCCCGGTGGTCGCGACCCCCGAGGCATGCGCGACCCATCCGTGGTCGTCGACGAGCAGTAACGGTCCACTCACCGACGCGAGCAACGGCGCCGCGCGGGTGCGCAGGTGGTCGAGTCGTTGCTCGTGCCGCCGCCACAGCTGGGATTCGGCCAGCCGCACCGCGGTGTCGACCAGTGCGCTGATCGCCGGATGCAGCGTCAGCGCCGGTCCGCTGACGTCGACGATGCCGAGCATCTCACCGCTGATCGGGTCGTGGACGGGTGCCGCCGTGCAATACCACGGATGCTGGCTCTGTTCGAAGTGCTCACCCGAGAACAGTTGCACCGGAGCAGCTTCCGCGAGTGCCGTCCCGATCGCGTTGGTGCCCACCGAGGATTCGGTCCACACGGATCCCTCACGGAACCCGAGAGCGTCGGCGCGGGCCCGCACCCGCGCGGAACCGTTGCGCCACAGGATCACTCCATCGGCGTCCGTCACCACCAGGAGCAGCTGCGAGGCATCCGCCACCGGCGCGACGATCTGCGTAAGGTCGCCGATCACGGTGGACAGCGGTGACTGCCGGCGGCGGCGTTCGACCTCCTCGACCGGATAGGGGATTCGGACGTTGCCGCCGGACGGGTCGAGTCCGGCCTCGAACACCCGCGACCACGAGCGGGCGACGACCGCACGGGGACGCATCGTGGGTGTGGCTCCGCCGATCACCGCGTCGTGCATCCGGACGAGGTCGCGTGCGTGACGCGGCAGATCGGTGCCGGGTGCGATCGCGCTGAAACTGCTCACGGTTCCTCTCCGGTCTTCGGGTATCCCCCGGAGCATAGGCGTGGCGCTGTGGTCTGCGCCACAATGGTGCGTCCGCGTCGTGCCGCAAGGGCGCGTCCGCGCCGTGCAACGTGATGCAACGATTGCCGTGACCCCGTGCCCGGCTGTGTGCTGGATCACAACAACGACCGGAAGGGGATCCGCCATGACCGACATCCTCGAGCAGCCCACCGACCAGGGCCTCGACCCGCAGCGACGCGTCGACGAGTGGCTGCACGATTTCGAGGCCGCGCTCGCGTCCCGCGACGTCGACGCCGCAGCGGGCATGTTCGCCACCGACAGTTTCTGGCGCGACCTGGTCGCCTTCACCTGGAACCTCAAGACGGTCGAGGGCCGCGACGGTGTCGCGACCATGTTGCACGAGCGGCTCGACGACACCGACCCGCGCGGCTTCCGCACCACCGAGCCACCCACCGAGGAGGACGGGGTCGTCAGCGCGTGGATCGCGTTCGAGACCGCGACCGGCCGCGGGGAAGGGCACCTGCGCCTCGTCGAGGAGGGCGCATGGACGCTGCTCACGACCCTGCAGGAGCTGACCGGCCACGAGGAGGGCAAGGGCGTGCGCCGGCCGCGCGGCACCGCGCACGGCGCCGACCGGAACCGCGTCACCTGGTCCGAGCAGCGCGAGGCGGAGGAACGCGAACTCGGGTACACCCGCCAGCCGTACGTCGTGATCGTCGGCGGTGGTCAGGGCGGAATCGCGCTCGGCGCCCGCATGCGGCAGCTCGGCGTGCCCACCCTGGTGCTGGACAAGCACGACCGGCCCGGCGACCAGTGGCGCGGCCGGTACAAGTCGCTGTGCCTGCACGACCCGGTCTGGTACGACCACCTGCCGTACCTGCCGTTCCCCGACAACTGGCCGGTGTTCGCGCCGAAGGACAAGATCGGCGACTGGCTCGAGATGTACACCCGGGTCATGGAGGTGCCGTACTGGTCGAAGACGACGTGTACGTCGGCGTCCTACGACGAGGCGGCGGGGGAGTGGACCGTCCACATCGAACGCGACGGGCAGCCGCTGGTGCTGCGCCCGAAGCAGCTCGTGATCGCCACCGGAATGTCGGGTAAGCCCAACATTCCGTCGTTCCCGGGCATGGACCGGTTCCAGGGCGAACAGCACCATTCGAGCCGACACCCGGGACCCGACGCCTACGCGGGCAAGAAGACCGTGGTGATCGGCGCGAACAACTCCGCGCACGACATCTGCGGTGCGCTCTGGGAGGTCGGGGCGGACGTGACGATGGTGCAGCGGTCGTCCACGCACATCGTCAAGTCCGAATCGCTCATGGAACTCGGCCTCGGCGACCTCTACTCGGAGCGGGCGCTCGCGGCCGGGGTGACCACCCACAAGGCCGACCTGACGTTCGCGTCGCTGCCGTACCGGATCATGCACGAGTTCCAGATCCCCGTCTACGACAAGATCCGGGAACGCGACGCCGACTTCTACGACCGGCTCGAGAAGGCCGGGTTCCGGCACGACTGGGGCGACGACGGTTCCGGCCTGTTCATGAAGTACCTGCGCCGGGCATCGGGCTACTACATCGACGTCGGTGCCTCGGAACTCGTCGCGAACGGCGACATCAAGCTCGCCCACGGCGACGTGCGAGAACTGACCGAGCACGGCGTGATCCTCGAGGACGGCACCGAACTCGAAGCCGACCTCGTCGTCTACGCCACCGGCTACGGGTCCATGAACGGCTGGGTCGCCGATCTGATCGGCCAGGACGTCGCGGACAAGGTCGGCAAGTGCTGGGGCCTCGGTTCGGACACCACCAAGGACCCGGGGCCGTGGGAAGGCGAGCAACGCAACATGTGGAAGCCGACCCAGCAGGAGGGGCTGTGGTTCCACGGCGGCAACCTGCACCAGTCCCGCCACTACTCGCTGTATCTCGCACTGCAGCTCAAGGCCAGGTACGAAGGCATCCCGACGCCGGTGTTCGGGTTGCAGGAGGTGCACCACCTCAGCTGACCCCGTCGCCCCCGTGCGCGGTTTCGGTAGCGCCCGCTACCGAAACCGCGCAGTGAGCGGTGGGGGCCGGCGCGACGATCGCCGACCGCGCGCGGATGACCTATCCGGTTACGCGGAAATGTGGACCGGGGTCGGTGGTGCCGGTGGGTCGACGGGTGTTGCCTGCCCGCGCCATCCGCCATTGCAGAACGGCCACCGTCGCCAGCGCAGCGACCAGCAGCAGCACGAGTTGGACGACGTTGGCGTTCATCGCAACCTCCTGCGCTACCGGGCTTCTGCTCGCCTCACGTACCCACCGCGGCACCGGATCAAACGTCCCGTGTGCCTTCGTGGCGGTGGGCGGCGCCATTAAGGCACACGGGCGCGTCAGCGCATCGGTAGGCTCCGATCCGGGACCCGCGCACCCGGCGAAGGAGCGACTGTGGAACTCGATGTCCGCGACTCCGCAGATCTTCCGGCATCGAAGATCGAGGAGTTCTACGATTCGGTGCTCGCACCGTCGTTCGCCGACTCCGAACTGATCCCGCGTGCCGAATTCCTCGCCGACCTGAACGATCCCAGCGGTGACACCGTTGCCGCCGTGGCACTCGACGACGCCGGCGAGATTCTCGGTGGAGCTGTGGGGCAATGGTTTCCGCAGTGCCGGGTCATGCTGACCGCGTACCTGGCGATCCGGCCGGGGCAGCGGGGCGGCGGAATCGGGGGCAGGATCCTGCGGGCGGTGCTCGCGGACTGGCAGCGACGCGTCGATCCGCTGCTGGTCGTGGGTGAGGTCGAGGACCCGCGACACCACACCGACATCGGTTTCGGTGACCCCGCGAGGCGCCTGAAGTTCTACGCGTCAGCCGGGGCGAAGATCATCCCGATTCCGTACTTCCAGCCGGCCATCCAGGCCGACGGCGACCGTGTCCCGCACCTGTTCCTCATGACGTTCGCGGTATCGGACGAATGCCGTCGCGGCGATCGCAGCATCGACGCCTCGCCGGTCCGTGCCTTTCTCGAGGCCAACCTCGCCGGGAACGAGGGGAGCGTCGACCGGGACGATCCCGCCACAGCGGCATTGTTCGCCGCCGCGGCTGGAGCGACGCTCGAGCTCGTCGACCCCGCCGTTGTCCGCGGTGATCGGTGACCAACCGCACCGGTTCGTCCTACGGTTGAACGAGCACACCTCCGGCGGCCCACAAGAAGGAGGAACGAGCCATGTCCGGCAAAGTTGTTCACTTCGAAATCCCGTTCGACGACGGCGACCGCGCCCGCAGCTTCTACCGCGAAGCGTTCGGGTGGCAGATCAACGAGATGCCCGAGTTGGACTACACGATCGTCGTCACCGGTCCGACCGACGAGACCGGAATGTCGTCCGAACCCGGCTACATCGGTGGCGGCATGATGCAGCGAGGGGAAGCCGCTGCACCGGTCATCACCATCGACGTCGACGACATCGACAAGGCACTCGAAAAGATCGAATCACTCGGCGGGAAGACGGTCGCGCCCCGTGCACCCGT
Source organism: Rhodococcus sp. O3 (assembly GCF_048897285.1). NCBI lineage: Bacteria > Bacillati > Actinomycetota > Actinomycetes > Mycobacteriales > Nocardiaceae > Rhodococcus > Rhodococcus sp. O3. The sequence continues at coordinate 19,775 of NZ_JBMBTE010000069.1, read as the reverse complement.
GGGCACGATGGGTTTCGCGGCCTACTTCAAGGACTCCGAGGGCAACCTCATGGGGCTTTGGGAGACCGCGCGCAAGGGTTGATACCCGCGTGCTCGCACGCCGACGTTCGCCGGACGATGCTGCCGGTCAGGCGGGCGCGTCCGCGACGTCGCCGCGAGCGAAGAGCTGAACGAGTGCGTCCCCGGCGCGCATGCAGGGGATCGACGACGCGGTCACGGCGTGCAGGGTCGACGCCTCCGCAGGAGTGCAGACGCCACCCAGCACGTCGTCGGTCGCGATCGCGCACGTGATCAGATCCGGCGTGAACCGCCGGGTGGTCGCCCAGCCCTGCTGCGAGGCCAGATCTCGCACGGACGTCCACTGGGAGATTTCGGCCTCGTCGGGGTGGCCGACGAACAACAGGCGCCTCTGGGTTGTAGTCACTGGGAACCCCCTGCCAACTCTGCGTGTGACCTCTCTATCGTGTGACGCTATCGCCCTTGTTACACGGAAGTGAGGTACGACACACCCGCTGTCGCGTCTCACAGGTAACGCGGTCGGACCGGCCCGCGAACGACCCCGGACGCCGCAGGCGCGCGGAAGATCATCGTTCCGCAGGCAGGTGCCCGGTCCTGTCGAGACGGACGGGATCCACGTCGCGATCGGCGGAGCGTTCGCCGTCGGCGGGGTGTGCCGGCCGGCGGGCCCGCCGGCCGGCTTCCCGACCCGGTGGACGTCCTGGTCTCCACTGCGGTCTCGGCGAGTTCGCCTACCGTTCGATCCCTACCGCCGCTTCGAGATCCGACAGCGCCCGCTCCGTGAGTGGGATGAGCGTCTCGACGTCGGGAAGTTGTTCCCTCCCCGCGACGTACCCGATGTCGAGCTTGTCGTCGTACGAGCAGACGGTGATGTTGAGGGCGAGACCGTCGTACACCGTGGAGACCGGGTAGATCGCCTCGAGGTGGGCGCCGTTCCAGTACCGATCGGTGGGCGGACCCGGCACGTTCGACAACGCCAGGTTGAACGCCGGCCGCGGAGTCGGCGCGAACGGAATCTGGGGGAGCAGCACCGTCGGCGCGATGGCGGGTAGGGCAACGGCCAGCGACGCGCCCGACCCGAGATCGGCGACCTGCTCCTTCGCCTCCGACATCGACCGATGGACGGCGGCGAGCCGCTGCGCCGGGTCGTCCAGTTCGGTGCCGAGCGTGCACAGCGCGACACCGAACGCATTGGCGTCGGCGTCGTCCGAGGCGGCGTCGCGGGACCGGACCGTGATCGGGCAGATCGCGACCAGGGATTCGTCGGGAAGTTCGTCGTGGGCGAGCAGCCAGTACCGCAGGACACCGGCGACGACGGCGGTCAGGACGTCGTTCGTGGTGGTTCCCGTTTCCTTGGCGACCGCGCGGACGCGGGCACGGGAGATCTCGGCGCCGGCGACGGAGCGCGCGGGCGCGAGCCTGCCGTTGAACCTGGTGTCGGGCGCCGAGAACGGCAGGGTCGCACTACCTCCGGTCAACGCCTTGAAGACGTTCAGGAATCCGCCTTTGCCGAGACGTACCGCGAAGTCCGCGCCTGCCGCCGCGGCCTCGACCGTCGAGCGGGCCAGGGCGAGCGGCCCCGGGAACCGTGTGCCGGCACTCGAATCCCGTTCGCGGGAGGGCTCTGCGGTGAACAGCTGCATGCCGCGGCGGTCCGGATCGTCGCACACCCAGGACTCGATCATCCGGATGCCACCGATGCCGTCGACCACCGAATGGTGCACCTTGACGAGCAATCCGATCCGATCGCCGTCGAAACCGTCGATCACGTGCACCTGCCACATGGGCCGCGACCGATCGAGCGGCTCGGCGTGCACGTCGCCGACGAACGACCATAATGCCTCACGGCCCGAACCGGCCGGCAGCGTCGTCCGGAACACGTGCTCGCTCATGTCCAGGTCGGCGTCGCGCCAGGTCCACGCCCCACCCGTGTCGACGCCGCGGTGCGGGCGACGGCGCAGCCGCGGGTCGACGAGATCCGCGTCGACCTGGCACGCACGGTGGATCTCGTCGACGAAGGCAGGTCCTGCACCCTCGGGTGGTGTCAGGACGATCAGCGCAGAGATGTGCATCGGATTCGACAGCTCCTCGGCCGTCATCATCAAGGCACCCATCGCGTCCATTGCCGCCATCGTGCTACCTCCCCCGCCTGTGGCCCCCGTATCAGGACTCCCCGCCGCAGCTTCGCACGCCGGCAACCGCACGGCTCGCCGCGCAGACGGTGTGTCGCACGCGCCGCCTACCCGGCAGGCACCGGTGGAGCGTGGTCCGGCGCGATCTGCGCACCGATCTCCCGGAACAGGGCCTGGGCCTGATTCGAGTATGCGCCGGTGTCGTCGAACGCTTCCGGACCGTAGGTCACCGCGACCGCGATCGCGACCTTCCGGTCCGGCAGGTACGCCTCGACCGCCGAGTACCCGGCGAACATCGGGTTCTGCAGCAGCCAGTCGCCGGAGATCACGACGCCCAGACCGTACGTGTAGCTCTCCGTCTGTTCGGCACACGTCGCGCAGCCGGGTTGTGCGTGCGTCCTGCCGCGCAGATCGGTCGAAACCATCGCTCGGTGCGACTCGGGGGAGAGCAACCGGCCGGTGCCCACCGCGACCGCGGTGTCGTGGAGATCGTATATGTTGCTGGTCTGGACCGCGCCGTTCGTGATCGTCCACGACGGATCCCAGAAGCTGGTCTCCTCGTAGAACGGCGTGGTCGGGGGAATACCCAGGAACTGGCGGCGCTCCGAACTGAACGCATGCAGCACGGGATCCGGGATCGCCGGGGTCTGCGCGCTATTGGTGTCGTCGAGCTGTAGTGGGTCCAGGATCCGTTCCTGCACAAGCGTTTCCACGGTCCTTCCGGTGATCTTCTCGAGGGCCAGGCCGAGGATCACGTAGTTGGTGTGGGCGTAGTTCCAGTTCGTGCCGGGCTCGTACAACAACGGTTTCGACGTCGCATACGAGAGAAGCTCCTCGGGTGTCCACGACCGGAACGGATCCGCGTAGATCGCATCCGCGAACGCGTCGTTACCGATGACGTAATCCGGGTAGCCCGAGGTCATCTGCGCGAGCTGGCCGAGAGTGACGCGGTCGGTGTGCGGGATGTCCGGCAGCCACCGGGACACCTTGTCCTCGAGCGACACCGTGCCCTCATCGACCAACTGCAGCAGCACCGTCGAGACGTACGAGATCGCGACGGCGCCGTTGCGGAAGTGCATGTCCGGGGTCGCGGGCACACCGGTCATCGACTCGCCGACCGCGCGCGTGACTATCTCCTCCCCGTCCTCGGTGACCCGGACGATCACCGCCCGCAGGTGACGGTCCGCCATCGCCTTCTCGACGATCCGCATGATCGCGTCGGCCTGCGCGGGGTCGGCGCTCTCGACGGCGGTGGGTGTCGGCACCGTGTCCTGCGACCCGTTCGACGACGAACACGCAGCCAACATCCCGAACGCGCAGAACAGTGCGAGAACCCTCCACCCGGTCGACATACCGGCAGTCTGTCAGGTCCGCCGCGACACTGCCGGTATTCTCGTCCCGTCGAACCTTCCGGGAACCGGGAACGGGCGGTGTACATGATCGAAAACGGCGTGATGGTGGTCGGAGTCGACGGGTCGCGGTCCGCTACCGATGCCGCGAAGTGGACGGCGGCGGTCGCGTCGCGTCGGCGATGCGGACTCCGCGTCGTGTACGTCCTGCCGGAGCCGCGCCGGCCGAGTACCGCGCCCGAGGTGGGTGGCCGGGAACCGTTGGCCGCGGAGCAATATCGCGCAGCGGAAGCGATCGTCACCGACGTCGTCACCGTCGTGCGCGCGTACTTCCCGCGGCTGGACGTCGAGGGCCGGGTCGAATCCGGGCCGGTCACCGCGGCACTCGCCGCCGCGAGCGAAGGTGCCCATATGGTCGTGCTGGGGCACAGCGGCAGCGGCAGCGGCGCACTCGAAGCACTGTTGCGCCGGTCCACGGCGCAGGATCTGGTGCGACGTGCCTCCTGCCCGGTCGCGAGCTGGCGGGGCCAGCCGGGCCGCCTTCCCGACGACGAGCGTCCGGTCGTCGTCGGTATCGACACGGGACCGCGCGGGGTGAGCGTCGCGCTGGTGGCGTTCGAGCTGGCCGCGTCGTTCGGTACCTCCGTGGTGGCGGTACACGCGTGGTTCTCGCTGCCGGGGGTGACCGAGCCGTCCCGTAGCGTGCCGCCGGAGGTCCTGGCCGCTCCTCGGGAGCGGTTTCCGCAGGTGCCTGTCGTCGAGGTGTCCGTCGAGGGAGATCCGGCCGACGTGCTGCTCGGGCACGCTGCCGATGCGCAGCTGATCTGCGTCGGCAGTCACGGGCGCGGCCGGTTCGCGGGCGCGGTGATCGGGTCGGTCGGCCGCGATGTGCTGCAGCGCAGCGAATGTCCCGTGGTGATCTGCCCGCCCGCGAGATAGGACTCCACGGCCGCGGATTCGGGTGCAGGCCGCGATGTTACGAATTCCTGCCGGGTGTCGATACCCGCTCTGTGCTCGACACGCGAGCGCACTCGACGAAGGGATGGGGAATTGAGGGGGAAGACCACGGCCGCGCTGTTGAGCAGCGCGGCCGCGATCGTGGCGGCCTGCACTGCGGTGGGGAATGCGCAGGCTGCCGTTCCGGCGCGGGAAGTGTTCCCGGCGCCACTGTTGCGGGAGGAAGCGCCGTGCGACGTGCAGATCGATCTCGCGGCACCCGAGGTGTTCGCGGCGATCGACGAGCTGCCTGCGCCGCAGCAGATTCCGGACGCGACCTGGCTCTACGCGTACAACGGCAACTACAACCGCTGCACCGACCTGAGCTACGCGCAGGTCGGGATCGTCGACGCCACCGGATGGTCGCCGACGCATCTGCTGTTGTTCCACCGCGGTAGTTATCTGGGCACGGCGACCGGATGCGCGCTGCACCCGACGGTCGTGGCGGAGACGGCCGACTCGATCCACGTCGAATACCACTACCCGCGTGAAGGGGAGATCCACGCTGCCGCGACCGGGTTCGCGGCGCAGACCTTCCGCTGGTGGGAGGGGGACGTGATCACGGAGGGCGAACTGCCCCACGACTACCTCGCGATGAACTTCTGCGAAGTGTGGTGACCGGCGCGCTCCCGGGCCCGTTCTCGTGACAGGCCCGGGAGCGCGTGCGATCGTGGGATGGCACGGAGAGCGGGGCGAACATGGTCACCCACACCCTCGACACCGATTACCTGGTGGTGGGCGCCGGCGCCGCCGGGATGGCGTTCACCGACGCGCTGATCGCCGATTCCGACGCCGACGTCGTCGTGGTCGACCGCCGGCATGCGCCGGGCGGGCACTGGAACGATGCCTACCCGTTCGTGAGGCTGCACCAGCCGTCGGCGTACTACGGGGTGAACTCGCTGCCGCTCGGCGCCGACACCATCGATCGGACCGGGCCGAACGCCGGTATGTACGAGCAGGCCGGGGCCGCCGAGATCTGCGGTTACTACGACCGGGTCATGCGCACGTCGTTGCTCGATTCCGGTGCGGTCCGGTACTTCCCGATGTGCGAATACGTCGGTGGGGAGCGCTTCGTGTCGCGACTGTCCGGTGAGTGCTTCGATGTGAAGGTTCGGAAGGTGTTGGTCGACGCCACCTATCTCGAACCGGCGGTCCCGGCGACCACTGCTCCGCCGTTCGCCGTCGCACCGGACGCGCGGTGCATTCCTGTCGGTGAGTTGCCGCATGTCGCGGGCCCGGCCGAGCGCTACGTGGTGATCGGTGCCGGCAAGACCGCGATAGACGCGTGCCTGTGGCTGCTGCAGACCGGTGTCGACCCGGACGCGATCCGGTGGATCAAGCCGCGGGAGGCGTGGCTGCGGAACCGGTTCTTCGCGCAGGGCGGCGAACTGGTCGACGATCTGATCGAGGGCATCGCGCGGCAGTTGGAATCGGCGGCGCACGCGACCTCGCCGGACGACCTGTTCGCCCGGCTCGAGGCGAGCGAACAGCTGTTCCGCGTCGACGACCGCGTCACACCCTCGATGTACAAGGCGCCGACGATGAGCACCGCCGAGCTGAAGACGCTCCGGCAGATCCGGGATGTGGTGCGGCTCGGGCATGTACGACGCCTCGACGGCCGGGAGATCCACCTCGACGGCGGCACCGTTGCGACGAGCCCGGACGCGGTGCACGTGCACTGCGCCGCCCGCGGCCTGAATCCGGCACCGGCCGTGCCGATCTTCGCGCCCGGCCGGATCACGCTGCAGCCCGTCCGGTCGGGACTCGTCCCGTTCAACGCGGCGATGGTCGGGTTCGTGGAGTCGACCGGTCGTCCACTGGACGAGAAGAACCGGCTGTGCCCGACGAACCGGTTGCCCGACGTTCCGCTCGACTGGGCGCGGGGTCTGCTCGTCGAGATGTCCGCCGACCGCATGTGGTCGAAGGAACCGGACATCGCGGACTGGCTCGAACGCTCCCGCCTCAACACCGGCAGAGGTCTGCGGCAGCATTTCGACCGGCCGAAGGTGCAGGACGCGATGGCTCGGTTCCTCGCGAACGTCCGTCCCGCGCTCGCGACACTGGCCGCGATGGTCCCGTAGAACGAGCCGCGGTTTGCGATGATCGACGGGCTCGGACGGGACGGCCCCGGCGGGCAGACCGGGCCCGACCCACGGCAGGAGAACGAGTGACCACGACCAGTCCCACCCCCCGAACTCGCCCGCGTCGGCACGTCCTGCGGTGGGTTCTGGCAGCGATCGTCGTGGTGCTCGCGATCGTTGCCGCGTCCTTCACCCTGACGCCGACGCCCGGGGCGCTTCTGGTCCGCGTGCTGTTCGATCGTGGCGCCCGTGAACAGACCGCGAAACTCGAGGTCGGGGCACCGGTCACCGATCTCGTCGCCGACGTGCCCTACCGCGCCGGCGACCCCGACGCATATCTCGACGTCTACACCCCGACCGGAACGACGACCGCGTTGCCGACGATCGTGTGGACGCACGGCGGTGCGTGGCTGTCCGGGGACCGGACGAACTATGCCGGCTACTATCGGCGGCTCGCGGACGCCGGGTTCACCGTGGTCTCGCTCGGCTACTCGCTCGCCCCCGGACATCGCTACCCGACGCCCGTGCACCAGCTCAACGACGCTCACGCCTACCTGGTCGAGCACGCGGACGAACTGCACATCGACCCGGATCACATCGTCCTGGCGGGTGATTCCGCGGGCGCGCAGTTGTCGGCGCAGCTCGCGGCGGCGGTCACCGACCCGTCCTATGCCGCGGCGATCGGGATCACCCCCGCGTTGACCCCGGAGCGGCTTCGCGGCGTGGTGCTCAACTGCGGCATCTACGACGTTCCCGCGATGGGCGGCAGCGGCGGCCTGATCGGGTGGGGCGTGAAACAGGCGCTGTGGGCCTACACGGGGGCACGGAACTTCGGCTCCTCGGAGGCGGCCGCGCAGATGTCCACGTTGCGGTGGGTCACCGGCGAGTTCCCCGCCACCTACATCACCGGCGGCAACGGCGATCCCCTCACGAACACCCAGTCGAAACCGTTGGCCGCGAAGCTCACCGATCTCGGTGTCACCGTCGACGCCCTGTTCTATCCCGAGGACCACGAGCCGGAACTGGGCCACGAGTACCAGTTCGATCTCTCGCTCGAAGACGCTCGGATCGCCCTCGAGCGGACGATCGAGTTCGCCCGCAAAGTGACCGAATCGGACCGCCCGGGGGCCTGATTCTCCGGACCGGACGGGCCCGCGGCAGGGCGTCGTCGTCTTTGCCGGGAGCGCTGTAGGAGACCCCCGCGGGGGACGCTATTGTTTGCGCCCATGTCCAAAGAATTTTCTTTCAGCGCCGATATCGACCACGACGTGGAGCGGGTCCACGCCGCCCTGACCAGCGAGGAGTACTGGAAGGGCCGCCTGGGCGGAAGCACGACCGGCTCAGTGGAGTTCGCTTCCCCGGCAGGTCCCGGCACGGTCCGGGTCACGCTCACCGACGAGACCGACACCTCGGGACTTCCCGCTGTTGTCCGCGGCATTCTGCGCGGCCCGCTGGTGATGCAGCGGACCGACGAGTGGGGCCCGCTCGAGGGCGGTGCCGCGCAGGGCACGCTGACCGGTGGCTCGTCCAGCTTCCCGGTGTCGATCGAGGGGCGCTCCGAGCTGCGCGCTCGCGACGGCGGTGCGGTCCTCGAGGTGCGCGGCCAGGTCACCGTCAAGGTTCCGGTCGTCGGTGGCCAGATCGAGGGTCTGGTCCTGCAGATGGTCGAGGCCATCGTCTCCGGTGACGGCAACGCTCTGAACGAGATCCTCTCCGGGAACTGATTCGTCGAGGGGCGTCGCGGGGCCGCGTGTGCGGTCCGGCGGCGCCCCGAACTTCTCAGCCGACCGGCACCGGGTCCTCGAGTGCCGTGGCTTCGACCACCTTCGAGACCCGCTCGGTGTCGGCGGTGGTCCACCCGTCGGGAGGCGCGATCGCCGCCCAGCCGTACGGGATCAGATCCTCGTAGTTGTGCCCGTGCCCGACCGGTGGTGAGGTGCCGCACATGACATCGCCCGCCACCTGCCAGAACGTGACGATCGGATACCAGCGCATCGACGGAACTCGGTCCGGGCCGGGAGGTTCGGAGAGCCAGTCGGGGCGGGTGAACAGCAGGTCCGGCCCCCACCACACGACCGGATCGGACGCGTGCTGCAGGTACAGGACCCGCGGCTCGAGCCACAGCTGCCCGTTCGATTCGAGCGTTTCCACGCTGTCGGCGAACCGCACCTCGAGACCGCCGTTGTAGGTGGGCAACACCTCGGTGCTGCCGGGATCGCGCCCGTCCACCAGCGAACGCCACAGGGTGTTCGAATTCGGTGGTCCGACGAACAACGCCCCGTCGACGGACGAGCGCAGGTCCGCGATGTCGTCGAACGCGGCCTCGGCGGACTGCGACCCGAGGCTCTCTCCGTAGACGAGCAGTCGGGGACGCGCATCCTCCGGAAGCTGCGACCACCGTTCCTGCACCCCGTCGATCAGCGCCCGGCCCGCGGAAGCCGCCGCGGACCCGTCGGTGAGGAACGAAATCCAGCTCGGCAGATACGAATACTGGATCGCGGCAATCGCGGTGTCCCCGTTGTACATCAGCTCGATCGAGTCCGCCGCGACCGGATTGACCCAGCCGGTGCCGGTGGTCGCGGACACCACGAGCACCTGCCGATCCCACGCCCCGGTGCGGTCGAGTTCGTCGAGCACCAGATCGACCTGGGCCGCGGTGTCCGGCGCCGACTCCAGTCCCGCATACACGCGGATCGGTTCACGGGCCGGGGCGCCGTTGATCGCGGTCAACTCCGCGGCCCGTGCGCCGCCGTCGACGAAGGACCGGCCCTGCCGGCCCAGGGTGTCCCATGGGGCCGCCGACATGGGGCTGCCGGACCGCTCGGGTTCGCCGGGCTGCGTGTCGCCGGGATCGGTGCTGTTGTTGTCGCCGGAGAAGACCAGGTTCGCGGCCTTGGAGCTGCCGGCCAGCAGTACCTGGTCGACGAACACGACGACGAGGACGGCCAGCAGGACCGGGGCCACGACGTGGGCGACCGGAACCGGAATGTGCAGGCGCGCACCGAGAAACCGCGCGAACGCCTCGGCGAGGCGGCGCAGGCCGCGGGCGATCAGCAGCACCACGGCGAAGACGGCGGCGACGACGAGACCGGTGCGCAGATACGCGAACGAGGAGGTTTCATCCATGCCCATGAGGGCTTCGATCTCGTTCTGCCGATCGGCGGCGACGAGCAGCGCCGCAACCACCAATGCGACGACGAGCACCGCCACCACGGCCTGGGCGACCTGCCGGACCGCGTGGCGCCGGCGCCACCACGTCAGGCGCGGCACGATCCACCGTCGTGCCGGATAGGCGACGAGCACGCCGATGCCGTAGCCGGTCACGGCGGTGATGCCGCTGATCAGCCCCTGATACAGCCAGTCCCGGGGGATCAAGGACGGGCTCAGGCTCCACGCGAAGAACAGCAGGGCGACGACGAGCCCGACGAAATCCAGTCCGAGGACCGTCACGGGATGAGCACGGGTGTCGTCGGCGTCGGGCGCGTCCGTGCCCGGCGCGTCGGGGGTTCGTGGGGCGTTCACCCGCCGACACTAACCCGCGCCGATGCGTCGCGGCGCCGCGGCGAACCGCCGTCAGTCACCCACCCGTTCGCCGGTTTCGACGTCGAACAGGTGCACCGTGCCTTCGCGCTTGCGCAGGTGCACGGTGTCGGCGAGCCGGGCGGGGGTGCGGGTCAGCGCCCGCGCGACCACCTGGTTCCCGCTGTCGGGGATCCGCGTGTACAGATACGACTCGCTGCCGAGTTCCTCGACGAGTTCGACGACGGCCTCGACGCCCTCGTCGGCGATCTCGAAGTCCTCCGGCCGGATACCGGCGGTCACCTCGTCGATGCCGGCCGCGTGCAGCTTGGCGATCCGCTCCCGTTCGACGGGGACGACGGTGCTGCCGACGACGACGCCGTCGTCGGCGACCCGCGCCGTGAGCAGGTTCATCGAGGGGGAGCCGATGAAACCGGCGACGAAGGCGTTGGCGGGACGGTCGTAGAGTTCGGTGGGGCTGGAGAACTGCTGCAGCACCCCCTTCTTCAGGACGGCCACGCGATCGCCCATCGTCATTGCCTCGACCTGGTCGTGGGTGACGTACACGGTGGTGGTGCCCAGGCGTCGCTGCAGCGCCGCGATCTCCGTGCGGGTCTGCACACGCAGCTTCGCGTCGAGATTCGACAGCGGCTCGTCCATGCAGAACACCTGCGGTTCACGCACGATCGCGCGTCCCATCGCGACCCGCTGACGCTGTCCGCCCGAGAGCTTGGCCGGCTTGCGATCGAGGTAGTCGGTGAGGTCGAGGATCTTCGCGGCCTCCTCGACCTTGCGGCGACGCTCGTCGGCGCTCACGCCGCGCATCTTGAGCGCGAAGCCCATGTTCTCGGCCACCGTCTTGTTCGGATACAGCGCGTAGTTCTGGAAGACCATCGCGATGTCCCGGTCCTTCGACGGCACTCCGGTCATGTCCTTGCCGCCGATCGAGATCGACCCCTCGTCGATGTCCTCGAGCCCGGCGAGCATCCGCAGCGCCGTGCTCTTGCCGGAGCCGGACGGCCCGACCAGGACCACGAATTCACCGTCCTCGATGTCGAGGTTCAGCGAGTCGACCGCGAACGTGTCGGAGTTCTCGTAGATGCACGAGGCGTTGGCGTAGGTGATGTCGGCCATGATGGAAGTCCTTGCTGGTAACGGGAATCGGGTCTACTTGATGGCGCCGAACGACAGACCGCGCACGAGCTTGTTCTGCGCGAGCCAGCCGGCGAGGACGACCGGAAGCGCCGCCATCGTCGCCGCGGCGGACAGTCGCGCCCAGTACAGTCCCTCACCGGTGATGAAGCCGACGAGGAAGACCGGAATCGTCTGTGCCTGAACGGCGGTGAGGTTGACCGCGAAGAAGAATTCGTTCCACGAGAAGATCACGCAGATCAGTGCGGTCGCGGCGATGCCGGGGGAGACCAGGGGCAGGATCAGCTCCCGCACCGCGGTCCACAGGCTCGCGCCGTCCATGCTCGCCGCCTCCAGGAGTTCGCCCGGAACCTCGAGGAAGAACGAGCGCATCATCCACACCGCGATGGGCAGATTCATCGCCGTGTAGAGGACGATCAGGGCCCAGATGTTGTCGAGCAGACCGACCTCGGCGACGATCACGTACAGCGGGATGATCGCGGCGACGATCGGCAGCATCTTTGTGCTGATGAAGAAGAACAGCACGTCCTTGGTCTTGCGCACCGGGCGCAGCGACAGTGCGAACGCCGCCGGAATGCCCAGCAGGAGAACCAGGATCGTCGAGACGATCGTGGCGAACGCCGAGTTGAGCAGGCTCGTCCCGACTCCCGTCTCGAACACCCCCCGGAACTGGTCCAGGGTGGGGGAGAAGAAGAACTTCGGTGGATCGGAGTAGGCATCGGCCTCCTGCTTGAACGCGGTGAGCACCATCCAGAAGACGGGGAAGAAGAATCCGATGGCCGCGATCCAGGCGACCACTCCCCACGGATTCATCCGGCGGTTCTTGCGCTTACGCGCGGTCCGGGCGACGCGGCCGGTGGGTGCCGCGGTGTCCGATGCCTGCGGCGTCGTGACGGTGGTGCTCATGCCGCTTCCTCCTTGCCGGTGAACGATGTGAAGATCAGGCGCAGGGCGAAGGTTGCGACGACGATGGTGCCGACGACGACCACCACGCCCATGGCGGCGGCCTGACCGATGTCGAAGCCGAGGAATGCGCGCTGGTAGATGTAGAACGGCAGGTTGGCGCTGGCCGTGCCGGGACCACCCTGGGTCATCATGTAGATGGCGTCGAACGTGTTGACCAGATAGATCGCGCCGAGCACGGTACCGAGTTCGATGAACCGGCGCAGGTGGGGCAGCGTCAGTTCGCGGAACAGGGCGAAGGCCCCGGCCCCGTCGACCCGTCCCGCCTCGAGGATGTCCCGGGGCATCGACTGCAGGCCGGCGAGGATGAGCAGCATCATGAACGGCGTCCACTGCCAGACCAGCGCGATCATGACCGCGGGCAACGGGAATCGGCTGATCCAGTCGACCTCCCCGACACCGAACGGCGAGAGCACGAAGTTGACGATGCCGAAGACGGGATCGAACATCGCCGTCTTCCACACCAGGGCCGCGGCCACCGGCGTGACCAGGAACGGTGTGATCAGCAGCGTCCGGGCGATGCCCCGTCCGAGGAAGGCCCGGTCGAGCAGCAGGGCGAGCATGAGGCCGAGGATCACCGAGATCAGCACCGTGCCGACGATGAGGACGACGGTGTTGATCGCCACCTGCCAGAACTGGCTGTCCTGGAAGACGTCGACGTAGTTCTGGAGTCCGACGAACCGGCGGGAGCCGGGGCTGACGAGGTTCCACGACTGCGTCGAGTAGAACAGGGTGAACAGGAACGGAACCTGGGTGACCACGATCGTGAAGACCAGGGCCGGGAGCAGTGGACCGCGCCGGCGCCAGCCCTCGGTCCGCGAGACCCTCTCCTCCTTGGAGTCCCGGAGGGAACGGATGCGCTCGGTCGTGTCCGGTGTCGGACGCTGCGTTGCAGGTGCGGTCATGACGACGCCTCCCGATAGGTCTCGCCGACGGCCTCGGCGTACTTCTGTGCTTGCTCGAGTGCCTCGTCGACGGTCTGGCGTCCGGCGATGGCTGCGCTGATCTGCTGGCTGACCCGGGTGCCGAGATCCTGGAACTCGGGGATGGCCACGAACTGGATGCCTGTGTAGGGCACGGGATCGACCGTGGGGTTGTTCTGATCGGCGGTCTCGATGGATTCGAGGGTAATCGGGCCGTAGGCGGCTGCGGCCTCGGCGTATTCGGGAATCTCGTAGGTCGACAACCGGCTGCCCGGCGGAACCCGTTCCCAGCCGAGTTGCTCGCCGACGGTGCGCAGGTAGTCCCGGTCGGTCATCCACGAGATGAACTTCCACGCGTCGTCGGTGTGTTCACTGCTCGCCGGGATGCCGAGCGACCAGGTGTACAACCAGCCGGACGGATCCTTCTCCTGCACCGGAGCTGCCGCGTACCCGATCTTCCCGACGACGTTGCTCGACGCGGGATCCTCGAGCGTCGACACCGCGGACGTCGAGTCGTACCACATGGCGACCCGGCCCTGGGCGAGTTGCGTTGCGCACTCGCTGAATCCGCTCGTGGCGGCACCCGGCTGGCCGTACTCGCGGACGAGATCGACGTAGAACTGCACGGCCTCGCGGAATTCGGGACTGTTCAGCTGCGCGTTCCAGTTCTCGTCGAACCACCGGCCGCCGAACGTGTTGACGACGGTGTCGAGCGGCGCGAGCAGTTCGCCCCAGCCGGGCTTGCCGCGCAGGCAGATCCCGTTCACGTCCGGGCCGTCGAGTCGCGCGGCGGCGTCGGCGACCTCGCTCCAGGTCGGGGGATCGGACAGCGTGATTCCGGCTTCCTCGAACAGGTCCTTGCGGTACATGAGGAACGAGGATTCGCCGTAGAACGGCACCGAATACAGATCGCCCTCGTACGACAGTGCTTCCCGCAGCGACGGGATGATGTCGTCCGCGTCGTAACCCTCGGTCTGCTCGATGTACGGCGACAGGTTGGTCAGCCACCCGTACTCCGCCCACTGGGGCGTCTCGTAGTTGCTGATCATCACGACGTCGAACTCGCCCCCGCCCATCGCCGTGGAGGCGGTGATCTTGGCGCGGGCCTGGTTCTCGGAGAGGGTGACGAATTTCAGGTCGATCTCGGGATTCTCGGCTTCGAACTGCGAGGCGAGTTGCTGTGCGTCCTGCATCTGGGAGTTCGACACCATCGCGATGGTGACGGTCCGGCCGGACGTGCCGAGGGATCCGGCGCCGGCGCATCCGCTGAGCGCGAGGCACAGGGTTGCGGCGCCCGCGACGGCCGCGCGGGTGGATTTCCTTGCTGTAGGCACGATGGGCTACCTCGTTTCGGTGCTGTTCATCCGTCGGAGACGGGTGCTGTTCATCCGTCGGAGACGGGTGCTGACTCGTCGTGCACGGAGGCTGTGTCGGGGGCCCGGTCCGTACCGAGCAGGTACTGGGCGCAGGCGATGTCGCACACGAGCATCGTGGCGAGCCCACCGCGGAGCGCGGCGAGGACGGCGCGGTGCTTCGATTGCCCTCCTGTAACGAGAACAGTTGTGGTGCAGTCTCTTACATCGTCCAGTGGAACGGACATCGTGCGTGCCTCGAGGTCGCCGTGGACGGGGGTGCCGTCGGCGTGGAAGAACCGGCCGCCGATCTCCCCGACCGCACCGAGGCCGTCTAGTTCGTCGAGCATGGTGGTGTCGAGGAAGCTGCCCTCGAACAGGGTGGTGGCCGTGGAGACGGCGCCGACGCCGAAGATCATCGTGTCGGCGTTGCGACCGGCCTCGAGGGTGCGGGAGATGAGCGAGTCGGCGCGCATCGACGCCACGGTCGCCGCGTCGGCGTAGAGGGGAGTGGGAAGCCGAAGCGGTTGTGCCCGGAGTTGTTCCGCGCACCGGCCGAGGACGAACTCGGTGCCGGTCTGGTAGGTGCTCGCGGAGGCCGAGCCGTCGAGCTGGACGATCCGCGCGCACGTGGCGACACCGGAGGGCAGGGCCTGCGCGACGGCGACGGTTTCCGGTCCCCACGTGAACCCGAGGGTGTCGGTCGGGCGGATGCGGCGGGTGAGCAGAGCCGCGGCGGCGCGCCCGAGCGCGGCGAAGCTCGCGGAGTCCTCGACCGGGCCGGTGTCGTCGACGCGGGTGCCGACCACCACGGCTTCGGTGAGGCCGTACCGCTCCTCGAGGGCGCGTTCGAGGTCGGCGTGCAGGTCGTCGCGCAGGGAGGGCGGCACGGCGACCTCGATGCGCACGATTCCCTGGGTTCGGGCCCGGGCCACCAGGCGGCCTGCGGTGGGCCGGGAGACTCCGAGACGCTGGGCGACCTCGGCCTGGGTGAGTCCGTCGAGGTAGTAGAGCGTCGCGGCGCGCACGGCGAGGCGCAGGTCCTCGGGTGTCGCCGAGGTGTCCTTCTCCGCGGTGGGGGTCGGTCCGGGCGTGGTCACGCGCTCTCCTAGGCTCGTGAGCATTTGCTCAGAGGTGCGTTAATTTGCTCACTACGCTAGCATCGCAGTGTGACCTACACAACAGTCGCCGGTTCGATCGCCCGAACCATGCGCGCCGCGGTTCTCGTGGAACCGGGCCGAATCGAGATGCAGGAGCGCCCCGTACCCGCTCCCGGCCCCGGGGACGTCCTCGTCCGGGTCACCACGGTCGGGGTGTGCGGATCGGACACGCACTACTACCGGGAAGGGCGGATAGGCGAGTTCGTCGTCACCGACCCCCTCGTTCTGGGGCACGAAGCGGCCGGGGTCGTCGTCGCCGTCGGCGAGGGTGTGCCCGCGCACCGGATCGGGGAGCGGGTGTCGATCGAACCGCAACGCCCCGACCCGCTCACCGAGGAGACCCGGCGCGGCGACTACAACCTGTGCCCGCACATGCGGTTCTTCGCCACCCCGCCCGTCGACGGGGCGCTGTGCGAGTACGTCACCATCGGCGCCGCCTTCGCGCACCCCGTGCCGGAGACGGTCTCGGACGACGCCGCGGCCCTGTGTGAACCGCTGTCCGTCGGCATCGCCGCCGTGCGCAAGGCCCGGATCACGGCCGGATCGCGCGTCCTGGTCACCGGGGCCGGACCGGTCGGCATCGTCGTCGCCCAGGTCGCCCGGGCCTTCGGTGCGCTCGAGATCGTGGTGACCGACCTCGACCAACGACGCCGCACGAGCGCACTGTCGTACGGTGCCACCCGCGCACTTGACCCGCGCGTCGACGACCCGGCGAACCTGCAGGTGGACAGCTACATCGACGCCTCCGGCGCCCCGAGTGCGGTGGACTCCGGGATCCGGGCGGTCCGTCCCGGCGGCACCGTCGTACTCGTCGGCGCCGGCGCGGAGACGATGACCCTTCCGGTGCAGATCGTCCAGAACCGTGAACTCGTCCTGACCGGCGTGTTCCGCTACGCGAACACCTGGCCGACGGCGCTCGCCCTCGTCGAGTCGGGACGGGTCGATCTCGACTCGATGGTCACCGCGCGGTTCTCGCTCGACAAGACCGCCGAGGCGCTCGAATCCGACCGGACGCCCGGGAACATCAAGGCCGTCGTCGACGTGACCGACCGGCCCGGAGAGGAATGACCGCCATGCGCGTGAGCCGGCAGACACTGCCCCACCTGCAGGTACCCGTACCGAGTTATCGCCGCGAGGACGTCACCGTCGGCATCGTGCATTTCGGTGTCGGCGGCTTCCACCGCGCCCACCAGGCCATGTACGTCGACCGTCTCCTCGAACAGGGGCTGGCGCAGGACTGGGGCATCTGCGGCGTCGGGGTGATGCCGCGCGACCGCCGGATGCAGGAGGCTCTCGATGAGCAGGACTGCCTCTACACCCTCGTCCTCACGCACCCGGACGGCAGGTGGGAGCCGCGGGTGATCGGATCGATCGTCGACTACCGCTACGCCCCCGACGATCCCGAGGTCGTCGTCGAACTCCTCGCGGCGCCGACCACGCGGATCGTCTCGCTGACCATCACCGAAGGTGGTTACAACATCCGGCACGACACCGGTGAATTCGACGCCGACGATCCCGCGGTCCGGCGCGACCTCGACTCCGGCGAGCCGCCGGCCACCGTGTTCGGGCTCGTCACCGAGGCTCTCGCCCGTCGGCGTGCCCGTGGACTGCGAGCGCCGACGGTGATGTCCTGCGACAACATCGAAGGCAACGGCGACGTCGCCCGGCGGGTGTTCACCGCCTACGCCCGGCTCGTCGATCCCGGACTGGCACAGTGGATCTCCGACAACGTCCGGTTCCCGAACTCGATGGTCGACCGGATCACCCCCGTCACGACCGACGAGGTCGTGACGGCACTGTCCGCACGCTTCGACGTGCAGGACCGCTGGCCGGTCGCCGCCGAACCGTTCACCGCGTGGGTCCTCGAGGAGGATTTCGCGGACGGCCGGCCCCCCTTCGAGAAGGCCGGGGTGCAGGTCGTCGACGACGTCGCGCCCTACGAACTGATGAAACTGCGCCTGCTCAACGCCGGTCATCAGGGACTCGGCTATTTCGCGTATCTGATGGGATACCGGCTCGTCCACGACGCCGCACAGGACCCGCTCATCGCCGGATTCCTCCGCGACTACATGGACAGTGAGGCCACGCCCACGCTGAAACCGGTGCCGGGTATCGATCTCGACGACTACAAGCGCACGCTCATCGAACGCTTCGCCAACCCCGAGATCCGCGACACCGTCGCCCGATTGTGTGCCGAATCGTCCGACCGGATCCCCAAATGGCTGGTGCCGGTGATCCGGGAGAACCTGGCCGCAGGAGGTCCCGTGCGATTGTCCGCCGCCATCGTCGCGTCGTGGGCCCGCTACGCCGAGGGCGTCGACGAACACGGGCAACCCATCGAGGTGGTCGACCGGCTCGCCGACACGCTCGTTCCCCTCGCGCGCCGGCAACGGTCACACCCCACGGCGTTCGTCGAGAACACCGACGTGTTCGGCGATCTCGCCGGCAACCACCGCTTCGTCGACGCCTACACCCGGGCGCTCGACAGCCTGCACCGCGAAGGTGCACGGGCCACGCTGAAAGAGCTTGCGGGAGAACGACGATGAACGGGCACGCGCTGGTGGTCGGAGAAGCGCTCGTCGACATCGTGCAGCGGGACGGGAAGGAACCCGTCGAACACGTGGGCGGAAGCCCGCTCAACGTCGCGGTCGGGCTCGGACGTCTCGGCCGGGCGGTGCAGTTCACGACGCGGGTCGCGGACGATCCGCGGGGCACCCGCATCATCGAACACCTCGCCGGATCCGGCGTGCGCCTGACCCCGGGCAGTGCCGCCGCCGAACGCACCGCCACCGCACAGGCCACGATCGACGACCGAGGCGCCGCCCACTACGACTTCGACATCGCCTGGGATCCCGTCGAACCCCCACCCACGGTCGACGCCGTCCTCCTGCACACCGGATCCATCGCCACCGTGCTGGAACCGGGATGCGACCTCGTCGCGGAACTGGTTGCGCAGCAGTCGAGCACATCCACGGTCAGTTTCGACCCCAACATCCGGCCGGCGCTGATCTCCGATCCCGCCCGGGGCCGGGCCCGTATCGAACGCCTCGTCGCGCTCGCGGACGTCGTCAAGGCCAGCGACGAGGACCTCGCGTGGTTCGCGCCCGACCGCGATCCCCTCGACACCGCACGCGACTGGCTCTCGCGCGGACCGGCGATCGTCGCCGTCACCCGCGGCGCGCAAGGCGCCGTGGCGGTGTGCGCGGCAGGTGTCGTCGAAATCCCGGCGGTACAGGTCGAGGTGGCCGACACCGTCGGTGCCGGCGACGCCTTCACCGCCGGACTGCTCGACGGCCTGTGGACCCGCGGCCTGCTCGGTGCCGACCGGCGGGACGCGTTGGGTGCCATCACCGTCGACGACCTGCGCGACGTGCTCGGGACGGCGGCGTGGACGTCGGCGCTGACCGTCGCGCGTGCCGGAGCCGACCTGCCCACCCGTGCCGAGCGGGACGCCGCCCAGGAGGGCGTCTCGTGACCCCCGCCGACGGAGTCGGTTCGTCCAGCCCCGCCGACGGAGTCGGTTCGTCCACGCTCGTCGCCGGAGTGGACTCGTCCACGCAGTCCTGCAAGGTCGTCGTGTGCGACGCCGAGACCGGAGCCGTCGTGCGCGAGGGCCGCGCGGCGCATCCGCCCGGCACCGAAGTGGATCCGGCGGCGTGGCGGTCGGCTTACGAGACGGCGTGTACGGAGGCCGGGGGACTCGACGACGTCGCGGCCGTCGCGGTCGGGGCGCAGCAGCACGGCATGGTGTGCCTCGACGACGAGGGTGCCGTCGTGCGCGATGCGCTGCTGTGGAACGACACCCGGTCATCGACTGCCGCACAGGATCTCGTCGACGAACTCGGTGGAGCCGCGGCATGGGCCGACGCCGTGGGCGTGGTTCCGCTCGCCGCGATCACCGTCGCGAAGGCCCGGTGGCTCGCCGACCACGAACCCGGCAACGCACGGCGCACCGCCGCGCTGTGCCTGCCGCACGACTGGCTCACCTGGACCTTGCGCACCGACCGGACCGTCGACGCTCTGGTCACCGACCGCAGCGACGCCAGCGGCACCGGATATTTCGACGCGGCAACCGACACCTATCGGCACGATCTGCTCGAACTGGCGCTGCGCCGCCGGCCTCCGGTTCT
>NZ_JBMBTE010000068.1:0-28958 GCF_048897285.1 Rhodococcus sp. O3 | reverse complement strand
ATCGCCACGCTGACCACTCGCATCGAATTGTCGCCAGCCCCGTGAGGCGGGCAGTAACCATAGCGAATCATGAGGTCAAGCCTCGGGACGGAAGCGCCGACGCGACGCATACTCGCGGAGTATCACTAGCCGACGACTATGCTCCAGGCACAGGGGTCTGCACCTTTATCATGATGTTCTCAACCTCGGCCCGAGCCTCGTCCGACAACTCGTTACCTGCTAGGACTGCTTCATAATCAAACTCTTCGAGCTCGTCATCGGCAGAGAACTGCAGAGCACTGGCATGATCGGTCAGGAGCTCTGTCGCAACGGCCCGACCGAACCCGACCTCCTGTAGCTGGATCGCCCGCCGATCAGTCGTGCCGTACTCGACGAGCATCGCAGCATTGATTCCAGCCTTGTCACGCCCAAGAGTCATAAGGCTGATGTCGAAGAAGTTCTGCAAGTACCCGATGATGCGGAACCGCAGACCACCCTCGATGTCCCGCAACGTCCACTCGATGATGAGATTTACATGCTTCGTCGAGTTGCGATCGAATGGCTCATTGACCAGGCTCTCGTCGCGCGAGTAGTCGCGATAGGTAATCCATCCACGTTGCGTGTAGTACGCGATTGAGCTGGCGATCACGCGGCTGATCGGATCGCCTCGCACCCAGCCACGCATGAGAAGCGCCCAGTAGTAAAGGCGGCGCTCCCAGCCGGCCTCGTCGGCGTTCTTGGGCATGAGCGGGTCCGTTCCTGACACCTCCGTCGTTCGCCATTCATAGAGATTGCTTAGTCGGCTGAGCACATTCAGAAACGTGTTTACATCCGTCAAATCTGCGTCATTAGCGAGGAGTGGCGTCGCAAAGGCACCGGTGAGATCAGTCCATACGCGGCCTTGATACTTGGGAAGGATGTTCGGAGAGCGGCGCAACACGTCGGTTGGGACCTCGACCGAGGCAGCTGCCTTCCGGAGTAGTTCGCGTCCATCCTTGACCTTGTCGAGAAAGTAGCTCCGAAGCGGCGTCTGCTGGTTGTCGAGCTGATGCAGCGTCAAGATGGATGCGTACTGCTCAACGCTTCGCTGGTGATCTGCTGACGGCGTACCCGGCAAGCTATCGCCCCGCAGGATCCGTGCAATGTCGGTATATTCCTTCTTCCGGTTATTCGCGGGGTTGACGAGAAAGCTCTCTGCACGGGCAGGTTCGGCCCGAGGAATCAATGACTGTGTCGTGCCTGACCAGCGGTTAGCCTCCTCTCGCACACAGACAACATTTCCGGAAAAGTCGTAGGTGAGACGACCAGCGCGCCCGGCGAGATTTTCAAAGTCGATTTTTGTGAAGGCACTGTTACCGTGTTTGTCGCTGAGGACAAAGATGTTCTTTGCCGGGAGATTGACTCCCTCGAGCAGCGTCGATGTACACACTACGAACTGGATTGGTGAAGTAGGATCTGCGAATGCTTGCTCGACCCGTTCACGTACTTCTTGCGGCATCTTGCCGTGATGGAAGGCGACACCGCGACTCAATGTTCTTGCCAAGAAATAGTCTTTATGGACGTACTCGCGGACGTGTTTAATTAGCCCATCAACCTTTTCGTCCGAAATCAGACTACGACGATCCGCCAGACGGAGGGCGAACTCTGCAGATTTTAAAGAGCCATTGATGTAGATGATTGCTTTACGCTCCCCGCTCCTCGAAAGGATGAGGTCGACCACACCCGTCTGCTGAGGTTTAGCTTCCAACTCCTGTGGCGTCGTGTCCAGTCCTGAGAAGTAATACTGGCGGTGAGCGACCAGATCGACAAAGTAGCGATGTTGCGCCACCGTCCGCTCCTTAACGGCCAACGCCCCATTGGTTGCCTTGCCGAAAAGCTCAAGGAAAAGTTCCGGGTTCGCGATGCTTGGCGATGCAAAAACGAGCTTCGTTGCGAACCGACGAGTTGCTTCCACAATGGCGTGATAGTACAGCGAGCTTCGCGCATCGTTCTTGGCAATGACCTTCTGCGCCTCGTCGACGACGAGGTAGTCGATCTCACGCACGGGGTCCGCCAGATAGCGAAGTAACCGTTCGGGAGTCAGCACGAAGATAGTGCGCCGGAACTTCTCGCACAGCAGCTTCGGAAGTGATGGATAGGTCGCAACGTTGACTTCAGGAACCTCGGAAAGGAGACTCCGGAGATCCGCTGCCGTCTGACCGATGAGAGCCTTTGTTGGGACAAGTACAACGACGCAATGGTCGTTCAGCTCTTCGCGCCGAACAATGTCGTAGAGGGCGTCCTTGATTATGAACGACTTGCCGAGTGAGGTAGGCCCCGAAAAACTGAAGTAGTCCTCGCCACGCATCTTCTCCGTAATCGCGTACTGCGCGTCCGTAAGCGTTGCATCACCCCTGCTAGTACGCTGCAGTACCTCCTTCGCGATGCGAAGCGTTCCACGCGATAGCGGCAGCGCATATCGGCTGCCGACACCTTTCTGCAGGGTTCGTATCCCAGGAAAGTTTCCAAGTTGAACAAGCACTGCTTCTGCGACCGCGAGCACCCGGTCACTCAGCTCTTGCTCAAATCCGACGACAGTGTCGTACTCGCGAAGTAGGGCGATCGCCGTGTAGGCCAACTCCCGATGATGGGCGTCGCTGGAGTGAGATAACACGTCGGCATAACGCAAGAGGTGCGTGGCAACAGCTGGACTCAGCACCTGGGTCACCTCGCCCGAGAGGAACGACTCCGCGACGGAGCGCTCAAGACCACCGTAGGCGGACTGAAAGTCCTCGCGTTGGAGGATCATCTCGCTGAGCTGGTCAGCAGCCGTACGCGACATCATTTCTTCGTCTTCTCCTTCGACGGACGCATGTTCTTGCCGCTCAGCTCAGACGCGAGATCGATACGGATGTCCTCAATACCCCGTATAGTGCCGTTGACATTTCGCTTCAGGAACGGCACTGCGTAGATATGGAACTGGTACCCGCCAAGCCCGCGGTTTTGAATTTCAGCCTTGATGGTATCGACTTCAGCAGTCATAGCTGCGAGCGCGAGGTCGCGAAGATGCGTCTCAATTTCTTCGGCCGTATGGTCCGCGAATGGATAAGTCGTCACGTCCAATTCGAACCCGATGAATACCCCAAACGCGTTCGACTTCGTGATCGTCGGCGACCCCGAGGCTGGCGGTAAGAGGATTGATGCCAGAAGCTCGACCTTGTCATCGTCAAGGGTCTCCTTAAGGAGCTCCGACTCTACGAGCCAGGTGTCGAAATCGAAGTCGTCCTCTTGAACCTTACCTATGCTTGCGAAGGCTGCCTTTACACCACGACGAGCACTCGACCCGACGCTCCCGACCACATCGCCGTACATCTTGGACTCGCCGAAGATCAGCTGGTAGTCGCCCGGAGCGGCCTCGAGCAGATGTACGCCGTCGGTGCCGTGTACATAGTGCTCTGATGACGTCTTGAGCTCCATCTTCGAGAGGATCTTTGGCGCTCCCAGGTGCCCCTCAAGAAATGAGTAGAGGAGCAGCTCGCCGCCTTCTCCCGAATTCGGGTCTGGCGCCTTGAACTGGATCTGCGCTTTTCGAAAGAATTCTCCCATCCGGCTAAGATCACTCGTCAACTTGCCGAGATTTTGACGAGACAGAACGTAGCTGATGCTATTGTTTACCAGTTCTCTAAACAGCGGCTTGATCGCGAATTCCCCGCCGTCTACACGGAGAACATGCAAATGCATTATCGTCTTCGCGTGGATATCGAACCGTCTTGGGTCATAGAAGAGGGCTAGGAAACGGTCCCGGTTCATTAGCGATAGAGGCAGAATGGGCTCATCCGCAGATGAGTTAACTCTAGCCCCGTCGACATCCTGTAGATCGCTCGTGTTCACGCTAGCCATCAGTTGTCATCTTTCGAAATTAACCCGAAGAATCGCTCAAAGAATACGTCGAGCTTCTGAATCACACGCTGTTTCTTTTCTCCATGACCTCCACTGCTTGCGAAGCGGGATACGGGCGGCAGCACCTTGGTAATCGCGGTACCGGTAGTGCGCAATGCGCCGTCGCGAAACGCCGTCTCGACGAAGATACGGGTATTGTCGGCACGGAGGTTTTCATCCTCGATAATCTTCGCAAGCTCGGCTTCGCGTTTGGCAGCAATGAATGACTGCCATTCCTCGTCAATGGCGCCATCGACGGAAATGGAATCAACGAAGTCTTCGATCAGGTCCTTCTTGTTGCGCAGGCTTGGGCTAGCATCAACAGCGCGGGATATCTCAGCACGAATCTCTTTGTCCTGCCCATCGCCAAAGCGTTCGCGGTACTTCTGCACGAGCATAAGGATGTAGTCGACGTTGATCTCGACCTGCTTGATCAATTCGATTTCAAAGACCACGTCGTCATTGATAACTTCCTTATCCGCCTCTTTGTCCTTGCGGAAGTCGGCGTAAAGGTCAAGATAGACGCTGCGGTAGTCCTGTCCCTGGCGCGCGGTGAGGATCTCGCTACCCGCGAAGTCGTCGAACGAGGTAAGGATGTTTTCCAGTCTGAGGATCTGGCCGAACAGCTGGATAAAGTCCTTCTGTGCGGCCTCACCGATGATCGGCGCACTAAGCGGAAACGACGTCAACAGCTCGTTGACCTTAGCGGCATACTCGCCGTAGTAGTCACTGTATGGCTTGAGGAGCACGACGCCGCGGGCGTCCTTGTTGCCGAACAGTTCGAGGGCGGCATTGGTCTCGTCTTCGAGGTTGCGGAAGGCGACAATGTTGCCGTACGTCTTTACTGAGTTCAGGATACGATTGGTGCGCGAGTAGGCCTGGATCAGACCATGAGCGCGGAGGTTCTTGTCCACAAACAGCGTGTTGAGCGTGGTCGCGTCAAAGCCAGTCAGGAACATGTTGACTACAATCACCAGGTCAAGCTCGCGGTTCTTCAGCCGCTGCGATAGGTCCTTGTAGTAGTTCTGGAACTTGTCGGCACTTGTGTCGTAGCTGGTGCCGAACAGCTCGTTGTAGTCCCTGATGGCATCGTCAAGAGCAGACCGAGCGTCGGTTGGTAGTGCATCGGTATCGAAGGCCTCGTCGTCAAGAATGCCCTCATCGGTGGCGTCGTTCGCCCCGTAGGAGTAGATCAGGCCGAGCTTGAGCCGTTGGTCTGGCAGAAGCTGCGCCTGTTGCAGCTTGAATTGACTGTAGTAGCGGCGGGCGGCGTCAATCGACGCGGTAGCGAAGATTGCATTGAACCCCCGCACGCGTTTGCGTTCGCGCACCGCTTCAGCTTGGCGGCGGGAGCGGGTCGAGGCGGCCACGTTAGTAACGACTGAGTGCTCGTAGCTGGAGGACCGCTTGGTCTTCTGGTCGAAGTGCGTCAGGGTGTACTTGATAATCTCGCTGATACGGCGGGGATCAAGAAGTGCCCTCTCACGGTCGATGGCCGACACCTGCTTGTCGTCGGGGCTCCCCACCTTGATCGTATTGATGTAATCGATGCGGAATGGCAGGACGTTCTTGTCGGTGATGGCATCGACGATCGTGTAGGTGTGCAGCTTGTCCCCAAAAGCCTGCTCCGTGGTCTTCAGTTGAGGGTTGCCACCAGTGCCCGCGTTAGCAGCGAAGATCGGCGTACCCGTGAAGCCGAACAGGTTGTAGCGCTTGAAGGCCTTTGTAATGTCAGCGTGCATGTCGCCAAACTGCGAGCGATGACACTCGTCGAAGATGATCACCATATGCCCGCCATAGACGGCGTGCCCCTTGTTGGCCTTAATGAAGGTCGACAGCTTCTGGATGGTCGTGATGATGATGCGCGCGTTCGGGTCCTCCAACTGCTTCTTGAGCACCGCCGTGGAGGTATTGGAGTTCGCTGCACCCTTCTGGAAACGGTCGTACTCGCGCATCGTCTGGTAGTCGAGATCCTTACGGTCGACGACAAACAGCACCTTGTCGACACTCGGCAGTTTCGACGCCAGTTGCGCAGTCTTGAACGAGGTCAGCGTTTTGCCTGACCCGGTGGTATGCCAGACGTAGCCGCCCGCCGCGGTCGTGCCCAGCTGCTTATAGTTGGTCGCAATATCGATGCGCTGAAGAATCCGTTCGGTGGCGACGATCTGATACGGGCGCATGACCAGTAGTAGCCGGTCGGCCGTCAGCACGCAGTAGCGAGTCAGGATATGTAGCAGTGTGTGCTTGGCAAAAAACGTCTTCGCGAACGCCGGCAGGTCCTGGATCGGCTTGTTCTGTGCATCCGCCCACCACGACGTGAACTCAAAGGAGTTGGACGTCTTACGGCCCTTCCCAGGCTTCTGTCCTTCTTTCAGGTGCTGACTGCGGGTGGTATTGGAGTAATACTTCGTCAAGGTGCCGTTGCTGATGACGAACAGTTGGACGTACTCAAACAAGCCTGAGCCGGCCCAGAAGCTGTCCCGCTGATAGCGGTCGATCTGGTTAAACGCCTCGCGGATGTCGACACCCCGGCGCTTGAGTTCGATGTGAACCATCGGCAGACCATTGACCAGCACCGTCACGTCATATCGGTTGGCATAGTTCGCACCGCCTTCACCGCGGTCGATCTCGTACTGGTTAATGACCTGCAGGCGGTTGTTGTGGATGTTGTGCTTGTCGAGCAGGGTGATGTTCTTGGTCGAGCCGTCCTCGCGCTTTAGGAGCTGGACGTGGTCCTCTTGGATGCGGACTGTCTTCTCCGCGATGCCGTCGTTCTTCCCAGCGATCTTCTGTTCGAAGAAGTCCTGCCACTCCGCGTCCGAGAACGTGATGTGGTTCAGCTCTTCTAGCTGGATGCGCAGATTCGCGACGAGCTGCGCCTCAGACGCGATGGGCAAGTACTCGTACGCCTGCGATCGCAGCAGGCGGATCAGTTCGCGCTCAAGATCAGCCTCCGATTGGTACGCCGTCTCGGTCTTTTCGTCCGGCACATACTCGGCGACGACCGTGCTCTCGGCAGAAACGGCGATCGGGTCGTACTTTCGAGGGGTTGCATCACTCACGTCACCGACTCCTCGAAGCTCAACAGCTTGTCACGGTAGTACTCGTATTGCGTGCGGCGGGCAGTGAGCTCTGCGGGTAGACCGATACTAGGGTCATGCAGAAGAGCGTCGAACTTGTCGAGGATAGACACAATCCGTTCTTGCTCCTCTGCGCTCGGCACAGGAATCTTAATCTTAGTGAGCCCTAACGCAGAGAGGCGCTTAACCTTGCCACGCGCAACGTAGTTCGCCTTCTGACTGTGGAAGTCACCGGTTTGGACTGCGTATGCGACGTACTTCGGATTCATATCCGAGGTAAATGAGAACGTATCATCGTGCACCGCAACAGGCTCATCGCCGAGCCATGCCACGGCCTTGCCAACGTCCTCGACCGTTTCACCGACTCCTGCGAATATCACGTCGCGCGGCTGTGCGAACCGCAACCGGCTGGCCAAATCCGAGCGCACCTCACGCAGTGCACACGACGCCGAGACACCGTAGTCCGTGTAGATCTCGCCGTAATGGATGCTCGGGATTCCTGATTCCACCACGTCATTTTTCGTGAATCGACGACCACGGATGAATGTACCGAGTTCTCCCATGGCCACCTTCGGCGCATCAGTAGCCAATAACAGAGAATCGCGATAGAAGATGTACTGGCGGCGGCGCGCTTCCAACTCCGCTTCCAGCCCAGCTTCGAGCTCGGTGAATTGATTCAACACTCGGACGATTTCCCGTTGTACGTCGAGAGGTGGGATGGGGATTCGGAAGTTCAGGATAGCTTCCTTATTTCCGCGTGGCATTTTCGCACCCTTGGCGTGCTGCATGTTGTAGACGAAGAATCCATCAGAAGAGAGAAGGTAGTAGAGAAATTTTGGTTCGATGGATTCGCGGTGCGCGTTAGAGATGCGAATGGCAAGCACGTCTCCGCTGCAACCTCCGCTCTCGGTTGCAAACCAAACCTTCTTGAGGTAAGGGCGAATGTTCCCGAGCAGTATATCCCCGGCCTCATACGCGGTTAGCCGCGCAGTGTTTGGTAGATAGCTCGCATCTGTCTTGCCGCCCTTGTTCGAGATCAAATTATCGACACCGACAAAATTGGTCTCGTCAAGCTCTGACGCGTCAACACGGGTATTTGAGTATCCCGTGACTGCAGACAGCGGTACGTGCTTTACTCCCTTCGGAGCGAGCTCCGCGATCAACTCATCGATCCGGCTCATGAGACCCCACCTTCAGTACGGATCAATGGTGCTGTGCCATTCCAGCCGAGAGATGCGATCGCCTGCGCCATCTCCTGATTGTTTCGAATATTGTTGACTATGCCGAGCACTAACTTACGACAGGGAGGGTACTTATTTAACGCTTCAGCTTCATTGGAATCGCCGTGAATCACCTCGCTGAGCTCGCTAAATAACTTGTATCCGTTACTTGAGAACTCCGATGGAATGATGTGGCTGTCTGCGTCAACTTCCTCAAGTAAAGACCTGAATGATTTTCGCCTGCCGTTGCTTCGAACGGTAGCAATGCCAACTGCTTCAGCCGCTTGCGACGTAGTCATTTCGAAGATCTTCCGGAGATAGATCATCGCCCCCGCTCCGAGATTATCATCGAATGCAATCTGCGCTCGTTCGAGTAGATCGTCGATCTGTTCAGTGCCGAGACCGTTACTACCTGCTGTGTCACGTCTGTTCTCGGTGTACCGCTCTAGGTAAACTACTGGCGCCTGGGAAAATAAATCGTCGTCACATCCCACAAGAAACCAAGTCTCTGTTGCAGCGCCGCAGGCCGAACACCGCAAAGCGGCGTCTACGCTCACCGACTTGTCACCCGTGACGAGACACGATAGGACGTCTCGCGAAAAGAACGTGCGGATCTCGCCACACGTAAGACAGTAGTAGTTTCGAATTATCTGGCCTACGCGAATATTCTTATGCTGTCCCCAGCTCATTCTCCGATATCCGAGAAAACCTTCGACTTGAGCCTTCGAAGTGTCGGGTGCTCGATTAAGTACCTCAGACAGTCGCACCGCGCGTGCCTTCCAGATCAGCGACGATGTTATCAATTGATGTACGCAGCTCCGCCTGGCGAGCCACGATACGGGCAATCTCGGCGTTCAGCTTAGTAATATCAACGGCTTCGCGGGTGTCTTCATGGTCGACGTAGGAAGCAACAGCGATGTTGTAGTCATTATTGGCGATGTCTTCATTAGTGATAAGTGTCGCGACGTGCTCGACGTCAACACGAGCGGTGTAGGTGTCGATAATGTGCTGCTGGTTCTCGGGAGTGAGCTTGTTCTTATTGGTACGGCGAGTGAATTCGTTCGAGGCGTCGATGAAGAGCACTGCGTTGTCGGACTTGGATTTCTTGAGAACAATGATGCAGGTCGCAATTGTGGTACCAAAGAATAGGTCCGGCGGCAGCTGAATCACGGCGTCGACATAGTTGTTGTCGATCAAATACTTGCGGATCTTTTGCTCCGCGCCCCCTCGATAAAGCACGCCAGGAAACTCGACGATCGCCGCCGTGCCGTTGACCGCCAGCCAGCTCAGAATGTGCATCGTGAAGGCAAGATCGGCCTTCGACTTCGGGGCAAGCACGCCAGCAGGCGCGAAGCGCTCGTCGTTAATTAGTAACGGGTTGCTGTCACCCTCCCACTTGATCGAGTACGGCGGGTTGGAGACGATCGCCTCAAACGGCTCGTCATCCCAATGCTGGGGGTCGAGCAGAGTGTCACCATGGGCGATATCGAACTTCTCGTAGTTCACGTCGTGCAGGAACATATTGATGCGGGCAAGGTTATAGGTGGTTAGATTGATTTCTTGCCCGAAAAAGCCGCCTACATTGTCTTTACCGAGTACTTTGGCGAACTTCAGTAGTAGTGAGCCCGAGCCGGCGGCGGGGTCGTAGACCTTGTTGACGCGCGTCTTACCGACGACGGTGATCTTCGCCAATACCTCGGAGACTTCCTGTGGGGTGTAGTACTCACCACCCGACTTGCCGGCCTGCGAGGCATACATCTGCATGAGGAACTCGTAGGCGTCACCGAACAGGTCGATCGAGTGGTGCTCAAAGTTGCCGAGCGGCATGTCGCCGACCGCATCGAGGAGCTTCACTAGCTTCTCATTGCGCTTGGCAACGGTGCTACCGAGCTTTGAACTGTTCACGTCGAGGTCATCAAACAGGCCTTTGAGGTCATCCTCACTGTCCGTGCCGACGGCAGAGCCCTCGATGTTCTTAAAGACCCGCTCTAGTGTCTCATTGAGATTCTGATCCTGCGGCGCGCGCTCACGCACGTTCTGGAAGAGTTCAGACGGTAAAATGTAAAAACCTTTCTCGGCCACCGTCTCTTTACGGCCAAACTCGGCCTGCGAGTCGGGAAGGCGGGCGTAGTCGAAGTCCGCTACGCCAGCGTCGTGTTCAGCCTTGTTGATATAGGCGGTGAGGTTCTGGGAAATGAACCGATAGAACAGCATGCCGAGCACGTAGCTCTTAAAGTCCCAGCCATCCACGCTGCCACGCAAATCGTTGGCAATCCGCCAAATCGTCTTGTGGAGTTCAGCGCGCTGGGCTTCTTTGGTGGTCGGTGACATGTTCCTCGTACTCTCCTGCGAACGCTCGTGCGTACCGCTGTTTCAGTTGAATATCATTTTCAATTTTACCACGTTCGCGACCTATTTATGCAGGTCAGCGGCATGATGGGCTCCATGCGGCCGGACCGGACGCCTAAGC
Source organism: Rhodococcus sp. O3 (assembly GCF_048897285.1). Classification (NCBI taxonomy): domain Bacteria; kingdom Bacillati; phylum Actinomycetota; class Actinomycetes; order Mycobacteriales; family Nocardiaceae; genus Rhodococcus; species Rhodococcus sp. O3. The sequence continues at coordinate 18,291 of NZ_JBMBTE010000068.1, read as the reverse complement.
GGATCGAGCTTATCGGTCTACCCGGACACGTCGGTGGTATCGACACGGTTGTTACAGGTTGTCGCCGAGAACCAGACTGTCTTACGGAGCCACGCAAGCGGTCCGGGCGTGCGGTGTTTCTTGCGATCCGTGCGTGAAGTACGCCTCGACGTAGACACAGCCACGGACCGTGGCAAGGACTGGTCCATACGCCCACTCAACGGGGGCAGGCCCGGACGGCTCTGAGAATGCCACCACGGTCTCTGTGGCCGGTCGATGAGTCACCACATGGAGCGTCCACTCAGCGGGGATCTGCAAGAGCGTGTCCGGATTGTCGTTCCACAAGACGCGCCCCCACACCGCGTCACAACCCGGCCACGTCCGCACCTCCACGCTGCCGACCACCTGACCATCGACCCCAGTCAATAGCGGGCGTGTCGGGTGTGCCGGCTGACTGCTACTCACGAGCCCGCAGGCATCGTCGGTCATCAGGAGGGGGTCCTTGCCGTCGTAGCGGGCTTCGAGCTGCTCAGCCTCCGATGGCATGAGGAGGACAGTGGCGAGCGCAATGGCGATGACGATGCCAGCGGCCACCCACCAGCCAAATCGACGGACACGGCCCCGCGGGGGACTTACGGCCGGCTGGGGCTCGTCAACTCCGGCCGTTGCGACTGGTCTGGCCATAACTTCGCGACAAGCAGCGAGCACGCCCTCAGCAGTCTGCTGCAGAATGCGCTTCTCGTAGCTCTTGCGGAATCGTTCGGGACTGACATGCATACACCGGGCGGCGCGTTGCCGCCGATCAGTGGCCGGCGCGTGCTTCAGTCCCTTCGCTAGTCCGAAGGTGTACTCAGCTGCGTCTTGGAACTCGCCACCTTCGAAGCGGTCGAGCGCCGCTTGCAGCATGCGCTCAACTGCTTCCTGCGGTGCTTCGCCGCCTACCGACGTACCGAGGAGTTGAGCAGCCTGATCGAGCGCAGGTAATGACAGGCGCGCAACCGCCTCCAGTCCTTGTTCGCGAAGCCGCGCTAACTCGGCGACGAGCTCGTCTCGGTCCGGCAGCGGCAACGGCGCCGTCATGACCGGATAGTGCCCGAAGGATCGCCAGATGTCTACCGGCTCGCGGCCAGCTTCCACCCGGGCGCGTCGTATCGAATAGAGCCAGGTCAAACGGCCAGCTTCACACCCCTTCGAGACAAGAGGCGATGACATGACAAACCTCATCCCGCGTCCAGACCAACCACTTCAAGCGGGCGGAGCGCGCGCCAGCTTTACACGCGTGGAAGAACGGGATCTTGCCCGCCGTCAGAACGCTGAGATTGCCCGCGGCATTGTTGGTGCGACCAGCCTGCAGGCGGCTGCCATGGTCGCGAATGTTGGCATGCAATCCACCGCCATGCTCTACCGCCAAGCTGACCTTCTCAGCGCGGGCGATCCGGAGCTGCGCATGCAGCTGACTCCGATTGCTGCCCAGTACGCCGGCTGTGTCGGCGTGGAACTCACCCAGTTCTTCCTCTCGGGCTGACAGTCGTCATGGCAGTCATCCTGTTCGCCATCTTCGTCGGGGCTGGGCTGGTTCTAGCCCTGGCGGTGATGGCCTTCCTCGCCGCCGCCTGGCTCCTTTGCCAGGTGCTGCGCCTATGGGTAGTTGAGCCTGTCCAGCGCTGGTATCGATCACAAGGGCAGTGTGCCGTCGCCCTGAGTGAGGTTGCCCGCATCCAACAGCAAGCGACATCCGCAGTCCTCCGTCTGGAGGCGGCCGCCCTGCAGGCTCAGGCTGATATGACACGGCTCATCCTGGACATCAACGCCGGGGCGGCCCCGAACGGTGGCGGCGAAAATGAGCTCCAGTGATCCCCGGTCGTGGATCGATCGGCTGGTCGGCGCGTGCATTGGCCTGCTCGTGGGGGTCATCGCCCTTTACTGCGCGGTGCAAATCCTGCGGATGCTGCTGCCGTTTTTAGTGGCGGCGATCGGCGTACTGGCTATTGGCAGCGGCCTTATGACAGCGCGGCGCTGGTACCACGGACGCTGGTAAGACAGCTCAGAAATATTAGCAATTCATCCTTGAGAAATGCCGTTCCTGTCGCTGTTGTGAAATGAGCGCAAGTGATTGACTGTTCAATCAATTGAACGCACACTAGACACAGAATCGATCAACGAATTGAACGCGCTGGGCGGCAATTCATAGAAAAGGAGGTGTAGTTATGTCACGAACACGAAAAGCAAAAGCAGGGAAGGCGCGCCGCGAGCGCAGTATCGCAATTCGCACCATTCGGCGGCAACCGCCCGATCTGCGTAAATTGAGCCGTGCCGTCATTGCTCAGGCGCTGGCTGAGGCTGAAGCTGAGGCGGCGGCCCAGGCCATAGCAGCTGCTGACCAGGCACCCTCAGCGGAAAACATGCCGAGCCACGAGGTCTCTGATGACGAGTGACCGATTGGTGTGGCAGGAGATCATCTGGCCGCCCGTGCTAACCGAGGAGACCGCGCTCGGACTCCTGCGGCGACTTGCCACTGATCGTCTCACCCCACCGATTGCGCTAGAGGCCCGCGCCGACCATAGGGGCGTGCGCTATTTGGCGGGGACGCCGGAGGCCTATCACGCCATCCTGCGCCGCCATATCGAGCAGCTCGTGCCTGGTGCCCTGGTGATTGACCCAGAGGACCCACGGACAGCAGTCCAAACCGTCCGCCGGATTCGCCTGACGGATCGTGACCGTGCTGTGCGCCCTGCCGACGTCGCCGCCACGACGCGCGCGGTCCTCAGTGCTCTCTCTGGGGTTCGGCCTAACGAGCAACTCGTCATTCAAGCCATCTTTGGTCCCCGCAAGTTCCCGCAGGCCGTGCCGACGACGCAGCTCACTGCTCACCAAACCTGGACCGAAAAGTTGCGCTATGGCGTACTGACTGAACGCGACGCCGACCGGCGCGCCGCGATCAAGGCCAAACGCGGCCAGCATGGCTTCGCCCTCACCATTCGCTTGGGCGCGGTCGCCGTCACTGCTGATCGTCGCCAGACCCTGTTACTCGAACTGCTCGGCGCGCTGAGTACGGCAGAGAGCCCGGGTGTGCAGGTTGCCATCACTGCCGAACACCCACGCGGCCTCAATACCGCTCGCGCGCCCTGGCACTGGCCGCTACAACTCAACATTCAGGAGGTCGGCCCGCTACTTGGCTGGCCAATTAGTGACGACGACCGCGAACTGCCTGGCCTGCCCCCGCGCCATCCTCGCCCTGTCCGTCCTCGGCTGCTCGCCAGTTCGCACGATCGGATCGTTGCCCAGGCGACGGCGCCGGGCGTCAGTGGGCAGTTGGGCTATGGCGTCACAGATGCGCTGCGGCACACCTGGGTACTGGGTCCCAACGGCACCGGCAAATCGACATTGCTCCTCAACCTCATCGTCAGCGATATGCAAGCCGGACGTCCCGTGGTGGTGATCGAACCGAAGGATCTAGTTCGCGACGTATTGGCCTGTATACCGGCAGAGCGCCGCGATGACGTGGTGGTGTTCGATCCGCTCGACACGGCACCGGTCGGCATTAATCCGCTGATGCGGACGGTCGGCCGTCGTCCCGAACTCGGTGCCGACGCTGTGTTCGGTGTCCTGCATGCGCTCCACGGTGACGCCCTCGGGCCACGCAGTGCCGACATTCTGCAAAATGCCCTGACAGTGTTGGCGCGGCGAGATGACGCCAGCCTGGTGATGTTGCCGTTACTGCTGACTCATCATGGCTTCCGGCGCGCAGCCACGGCCCACGCCCTGCGTGACGACCCGATCGCAGCCGGCCCGTTCTGGCAGTGGTTTGAGGGTCTGTCCGACGAGGCTCGCAGCCAAATCGTGGCCCCACTGCAAAACAAGCTGCGCCCCCTTCTACAACCAGGGCTCCGCGCCGCCCTGGGCCAACGCCGTCCGCGCTTCAACCTGCGTCAAGTTCTGACCGAGGGCAAGATCCTGCTAGTCCCGCTCCAAAAGGGTGTCCTCGGCCCGGAGGCCGCACAGCTGCTCAGCGCCCTGATTTTGGCCGAACTATGGCAGGCAATCCGTGAGCGGGCCGCTGTACCCGCGCATCAGCGGCCGCCAGTGATGGTTTACATCGACGAGGTTCAGGACTATCTGCACCTGCCGACAGATCTCTCGGACGCTCTGGCCACCTCCCGCAGTCTTGGCGCCGGCTTCCATCTAGCCCACCAGTACCGTGACCAGCTGTCCCCGGCAATGCGAGCCGCCTTTGAAGCCAACGCGCGGTCGCGGATCTGTTTTCAGCTCAGTGCCGCCGATGCCAAGGCGATGTGCGCTGGGCAGTCCGTCCTCAGTCCGGAGGACTTTACGGCACTCCCGGCGTATCACGTCTACGCCAGCTTGCTACGGGATAATGCCGCTCAGCCATGGGCCTCGGGCATGACACTGCCCGCACCGCCGCCAAGTAGTGATCCGACTGACATTCGGGCTCGGTCCCGGGACCGCTTCGGGCAACCGCGCGCTGCCATTGAAGCCAGTTTTGCCGAGCTTCTGCATCTCGACGTGCCGCCCGATGAACCAGCTTTAGGCCGCCGCCGCCGGGGGACGTCATGACGGGCCGGACTTTCCCAGGCGACGGTATACCAGCCGGGCACCCGGTCGGGTGGTCGACCGGGGAGACGTCCTCGCAGGTGGAGACGTATTCCGCTGCACTAGGGGTGCCGACTCGTGACGATTCATCTCGTCTCTGCTCTTCGGCCGGCCGCCGGGTTGGGCGGCGCCGGTTGGCCGTCATCCGTGACTCCCTGTCAGACCGGGACTGGGCCATTCTTGGCACCGTGGCCGCCCACCGCTTCCTGACCACGCGGCAAGTCCAGGCCTTTCATTTCACCGATCACGCCAGCGACCTGTCAGCGGCCCGTGTCTGTCGGCGCGTGCTGGAGCGGCTGCGCCGTGACCGCCTCCTGGCAACCCTCGAGCGTCGAGTCGGGGGTGTCCGCGCCGGATCGGCCTCTTTCGTCTGGCACCTTGACGCGGTCGGCGACCGACTGCTCCGCCAGACGTCCAGCGCGCGTCCGCGGCGGCGTAGCTTCGAACCGTCGCTACATTTCCTGCAGCACACCCTGGCTGTGGCCGATCTGCACCTGCAGCTGCGGCAGGCTGCCTCTAGCGGGGCAATCGAGCTGCTGTACGTAGCAACGGAACCGGATTGCCATCGCCGGTATCCGCACCTTGGCGGGGGCCTCAGCATCCTGAAGCCGGACCTCTATGCCGTCACGGCAACGAGCGAGTTTGAAGACAGCTGGTTCTTCGAGATGGACCTTGGCACCGAAAGCCTGCCGCGACTGCTAGCCAAATGCGCCGAGTACGAGACCTATCGCCGCAGCGGCGTCGAGCAGCAGACCAGCAAAGTCTTCCCGATTGTGGTCTGGCTGATCAGGGAAGCACGTCGGCGCGCTGCGCTTACCGCCGCCATTGCCAAGGAGCAAAGCTTGCCGACCGAACTATTCCGAGTGCTCGCGCCCAGTGAGTTGCCCGCACTTGTCGCCGGAGGCACTTTGTGAGCGCGGTGCTTCGCAACCAGGTGCTGGTCGGCGACGCGCTTGACCGCCTGCGCACCCTGCCCAGTGAGAGCGTCGACATGGTTCTGACCAGCCCACCGTACTTCCGGTTACGCGATTACGGCGCCCACGGGCAACTCGGCTTGGAACCTCACGTCGACGACTGGGTGACTGCCCTGGCGGCGGTGAGTCGTGAGATTCGGCGTGTCCTCGTCCCCACCGGCACCGTCTGGCTGAACGTCGGCGATACCTACGCCACGCACACCAACCAAGGCGCGCCCGCTAAGAGTCTGGCTCTGGCACCCGAACGGCTCGTACTGGCGCTGCAGACCGAGGGCTGGATCGTGCGCAACAAGATCATCTGGGCAAAGACCAACCCGATGCCGACCAGTGTCCGCGACCGACTGTCCTGTACCTACGAGGTCATCTACGTACTGGCTCGCGCGCCGCAGTACTTCTTTGACCTCGATGCCATCCGCGTGCCGCATCGTTCCCAGCCGACGCACCGAAAGCCTGCCGTGACGAGGCGGCTGCGCGAAGCCTGGCGCGGTCCTAATGGCGATGACGCCTCAGGCTTGGCCAAGATGAAGGCAGCAGGACGCGTCGGGCACCCGCTCGGCAAGAACCCTGGTGACGTTTGGCAGCTCGCTACCAGCAGTTTCCGTAGCGACCACCATGCCACTTATCCCGTGAGCCTCGCTGTCCGCGCCATTCAAGCAGGCTGCCCGGAAGCCCGCTGCGTCCGCTGCCACCTCCCTTGGCGCCGCCGGACCATCCGCGCCCTTGGGGGCACTGCCACCCGCGCCGCCTTGGGACCAGACTGCGGCTGCAACGTCGGACGGGAACCGGGCCTGGTGCTCGACCCCTTCATTGGCAGCGGGAGTACGGCGGTGGCTGCTGAGCAGCTACAGCGCGACTGGCTCGGGATTGAACTGAGCGGTGAGTTCGCCGCCTTGGCGGAGGCCCGGATCCGCGCCAAACCCCACCACGCGGCTGGCTAGCCGGACGGCCTCGTCGGTGCCCTGCGGTTGCAGTGAGCGTCATCCCGATGTTCACCAGCCGCACCAACACCGAGGAGGTAGCCATGTCCGCTCCGGACGAACCAACCATCAAAGGCGGCGGCGTGAAGACGCTGGCCATCCGGCTGGAGCCGGAAATGCACGCCCAGCTGAGTCTGATAGCCCAGCTGCGCGGCAGCACCATCACCGACGAATTCCGGGCCGCCTTAGTCGCTCATATTGAGGCCGCTAAGTCCGCCCCGGAGCTCGCCAATAAGGCCGATACGGCGCTCGCTGACATCGAACGCGAGGCCGCCCTGCGCCGCGAGGCGATCGCCGCTCTGTTTGCGCCCGACGCGACGTCCCCGAGTACGCCGCGTCCCAGCCGGAAAGGGGCGGGTGAAAGCGCCGGCTGACATCTGACCCCACCCGGTCAGCTCGGTGTTCCCCACTAGGGGAACGGACGACGGGAGTGGCAGGTCGAGGTTTACCTCACTGCCTGCTCCCGTCGTCCATCTATCAACTACGCACGACAGCGGGGCGTCCCAGGAGGGGGGGCGGATGACGAGAGGACCCTAGGCATCCACCGGCTACGCACCACTGAAATGCGTCCCGTAATTAAGGCGATCCTCTCCTTTTGTTGCATTCTGTGTTGTGGAAATGTCTAAAATCGTTGAATGAATTGAACGGGAGAAATACAATAAGAATAGAAATTGGAGAGGAAGAAATATGAATCCAGAACAAGCATTTAAACTGGCGCAAACCTTACGCACGCGACGTGGTGAACTCGGCCTCTCGGCTAGCGAAATCGCTCGACGGGCCGACGTCGCCAAAGCGACCGTCACCCGGCTCGAACTAGGCGAAATTCCCCAACCTCGTCCCGACAATTTACGTGCCATCGCTGCAGCGCTGGAGCTGCCCGTCGCCGACCTCTTTGCCGCCGCCGACTGGATTCCCGAAGGTGAACTGCCCACCCTGACCCCGTACCTGCGCACTAAGTACAAGGACATGCCTGCTGATGCTGTGCGCGAGATTGAGCAACACTTCGCCGCTGTCGCCGAGCGGCACGGCATTACGTTTGATCACACCGCTGGCCCGTCGACCGGGCAAGACGAATAACTAACGATTCACTGTGAAAGGAGACGCCATGACCCACCTCAACGCCAACCACTACGAGAACCGCAGCGTCCTGGCCTCCTTGCGCACAGTGATTCCTGCCCGCAACCACATCACCTTTGCCGAGGCGCTACGCATTGCCGAGTTGCACGCCAACCGCCTGCTGGAGCTCCACCGCATCAGCGACGGACCAACACCGAGCGAACTGATTGCCGAGCTGCCGAAGCTCCAGATCGAGTACGTCGAGGCGCCCGTATCCGGGGCGAGCTTCTGGAACGGCCACGCCTGGATCATTCAGCTCAACCGTGCCGAGAGCTTCACCCGTCAGCGCTTCACACTGGCTCATGAGTACAAGCACATTATCGACCACGGTGCGGCTGGCCGACTGTATGCCGGCTCCCGTACCGCCTCCGCAGCCGACCAAGCCGAGCAAGCTGCCGACTACTTCGCGGGCTGCCTCCTGGTGCCGCGGCGCCTCCTCAAACGCGCTTGGGGCAACGGCCTGCAGCGTCCGCGCGATCTCGCCCGCCACTTCCAGGTATCGGAGCAAGCCATTGCGGTCCGTCTCGCCCAGACCGGCCTAGTTGAGCGCCCCGCCCGCTGCCGTCCGCCCCGCTTCTCCTCCACCGCTACTGCCACAATCCGCTATTACCGGGCCGCGCCGGCCCTGCAAGGAGCCTGACATGAACGTCCCGCAACGCACCGACCCGGCAGACCCCGCGGTGGCGGTGTCCTACATCCGGGTGTCGACCAAAGAGCAGGCCGAGCGGGATGGCGATCCGGAGGGCTACTCAATCCCGGCGCAACGCGAAGCCAACCGCCGCAAAGCCACAGCCATTGGAGCGGTGATCCTGGAAGAGTTCGTTGACCGCGGGGAATCAGCCCGCTCGGCGGATCGACCGGAACTCCAAAAGCTCCTCCGCTTCATCGCGGCAAACCCCGTCGACTACGTCCTGGTACACAAGGTGGATCGCCTGGCCCGTAATCGCGTCGATGATGTCGAGATCAATCTCGCCATTCGTAAGAGCGGCGCCACGCTGGTCTCGGCCACGGAGAATATCGATGAGACAGCCTCCGGCATGCTGCTGCACGGCATCATGAGCTCGATTGCTGAGTTCTACTCACGCAACTTGGCGACCGAGGTTCTCAAGGGGATGGAGCAGAAGGCCAAGACCGGCGGCACCCCCGGCAAAGCCCCGCTTGGCTACCGTAACGTCGCCGCCTTGAACGCTGAAGGCCGCGAGGTGCGCACCGTCGCTGTCGATCCAGACCGGGCTCCGCTCATCACCTGGGCCTTCCAGGCGTATGCAACAGGGGACTGGACGCTGCGCCGCCTGGCTGGCGCCTTGGAAGCACGGGGCCTCACCTCGCGCCCCACCACGCGATCACCGGGTGGGCCGCTTGCCCTCAACTCAGTACACAAGATTCTGCGCGCGCCCTACTACAAGGGCGAGGTGACCTACCGCGGCGTCCAGTACCCGGGTCGGCATCAGCCGCTGATTGACGACGCTACGTGGGCACGGGTTCAGGAGGTGCTTGACGCTCGGGCTACGGGGGAGCGCTCCCGCGAGCACCCGCACTACCTCAAGTCGAGTGTCTTCTGCGGCGGCTGTGGCAGCCGGTTGATCGTGACGATGTCCAAGAACCGCTACGGCACGCTTTACCCCTACTTCATCTGTCTAGGACGCCACAGTAAGAGCAACGGCTGCATGCGCAAGGCCGTGCTCATCTCAGTCGTCGAAGAGTTGGTCGAGGATGCCTATCGGACGATCCAGCTCGATCCGGAGGTACGGCGCCAAATCGAAACCCGCCTGCGGGCCGAAATCGCAGCCACCCGGGCGAGTATCGATGCCGAGGTGCGGGACCTCATAACCCAGAAAGAGCGGCTCCTGGCCGAGCGCAGCCGGCTGCTCCAGGCCCACTACGCCGGGGCTGTACCACTTGACTTGCTCAAGAGTGAGCAGGACCGCATCGCCCGTCAACTGGGGGCCATCGAGGAGAGGCTATCGGCTGCCAACGTGGCAATCGATGACGTTGAAGCCAACCTGCAGCGGGCGCTGGACTACGCCACTCACTGCTATCAGGGCTACCTGGCCGCTGGCCCGCACGTGCGCCGACTTTACAACCAGGCCTTCTTCGAGAAGATTTACGTCGAGGACGATGACGTGCGGGTTACGCTGCAGGAGCCGTTCAAGACACTGGCCGGACCTGTAGCTATTGGCGACGCTGAAGAACGGGTAACGGGGACCGCCGAACCAAGTGCACCGTCGTTAACCGAGGTAATGAGCAGAAACAACAAACCTTCGTCCTGGGACGAAGGTTTGAATGAAATAATTCTGGTGCCCCCGGCAGGATTCGAACCTGCGACCTAGAGATTAGAAGGCTCTTGCTCTATCCACCTGAGCTACGGAGGCGCGAGGAGCATCGTAGCTGCTCTGCCCGTGATCGGGAATTTCGGGCAGGCGGCGAGTCGTCGATCCGGTCGGAATCGCCCGATTCTCCTGCAGGATCCCGGCGCGAGGATACACTGCGCATGTAACCGGATGTGAGGTGTTTCACATGCAGGTACCAGGGCCATTCGAGTACGAGCGCGCGACCGGCGTCGACCACGCGATCACGCTGCTGGACAAACTGGGGGACGAGGCGAGGGTCATCGCCGGTGGTCACAGCCTCCTGCCGATGATGAAGTTGCGGCTGGCGAACCCCGAGTTCTTGATCGACATCAACGACCTCGCCGGCGAGCTGGGCTATATCGACGTCGGGGACGACGTCGTGCGGATCGGCGCGATGGTCCGCCACCGCGAACTGCTCGAGTCCGACGACCTCGCGGCGGTGTTCCCGATCTTCCGGGACGCGGAGAAGGTCATCGCCGACCCGGTCGTCCGCAATCGCGGCACCCTCGGCGGATCGCTGTGCCAGGCCGATCCCGCCGAGGACCTGTCGACCGTGTGCACCGTGCTCGACGCCACGTGCGTGTTGCGCGGACCGTCCGGAACGCGGGAACTCTCGCTCGCCGATTTCCAGCTCGGCCCCTACGAGACCGCCGCCGCGAGCAACGAGCTCCTCGTCGAAGTGCGGTTGCCGCGGCACGGCAACGGATCCAGCGCGTACGCGAAGGTCGAACGGCGCGCGGGGGACTGGGCCATCGCTGCCGCCGGAGCGGCAGTGTGGATGAACGGCAAGACGATCGAGCAGGCGCGGGTCGCGCTCACCGCGGTGCGTCCCGATCCCGGCGCGCTCGCCGAACTCGGAGAATTCCTGCGCGGTGCCGAACCTTCCGAGGAACTGTTCCGCGAGGCCGGCGCGAGAGCCGCGGCCGCGTGCAACCCCGACGCCGATCAGCGCGGAACAGCAGACTACAAGCGTCATCTCGCGTCGGAACTGACCGTACGCACGCTGCGCCGCTCCGTCGAACGGCTCGCAGTTGCCGAAAGGGGCTGAACTCATGCAGGTTTCGATGACGGTGAACGGGCAGCCCGTGACCGCGGAGATCGAACCGCGAACGCTGCTCGTGCACTTCCTGCGAGACCACCTGGGGCTCAACGGAACCCACTGGGGATGCGACACCAGCAACTGCGGCACCTGCGTCGTCGCCGTCGACGGTGAACCCGTCAAGTCCTGCACGATGCTCGCCGCTATGGCGAGCGGGCACGCCGTCCTCACCGTCGAAGGACTGGAGAAGGACGGTGTGCTGGACCCGGTCCAGGAAGGGTTCATGCGGTGTCACGGCCTGCAGTGCGGCTTCTGCACGCCGGGGATGATGATCACCGCGCGAGCCCTGCTCGACCGCGATCCCGACCCCGACGAAGCCACCATCCGCGAGGCGATCTCCGGCCAGATCTGCCGCTGCACCGGCTATACGACCATCGTGCGTTCGGTGCGCTGGGCCGCCGAACACGCCTCCACCGAACAGCTCACCGAATCCGAGGGAGCAGTGTCATGACCGCCGTCGAACCCGACCGGCAGGATCCCGAGACCGTCGACAACGACCGCACGCCGTGCGGGCACGGCCGGATGCTCCGCAAGGAGGATCCCCGCTTCATTCGTGGCCGCGGCAACTACGTCGACGACGTCCAGTTGCCCGGGATGCTGCACCTCGCGATCCTGCGCGCCCCCGTCGCGCACGCGAAACTCGTCAGCATCGACACCACCGCCGCGCAGGCGCATCCCAAGGTCAAAGCCGTTGTCACCGGCGCCGACCTCGCCGCAAAGGGCCTGGCGTGGATGCCGACGCTCTCCAACGATGTGCAGGCCGTCCTCGTCACCGACAAGGTGCGGTTCTTCGGGCAGGAGGTCGCGTTCGTCGTCGCCGAGGACCGCTACTCCGCCCGCGACGCACTCGAGCTCATCGACGTCGAATACGAGCAGCTCGACCCGGTGATCGATGTCCGCCGCGCACTCGCCGAGGACGCGCCGGTGATCCGCGACGACCTCGACGGCAAGACCGACAACCACTGCTTCGACTGGGAGACCGGCGACGCCGCCGCCACCGACGCCGCGTTTGCGAAGGCCGACGTGGTGAGCCGCCAGGAGATCGTCTACCCGCGCGTGCACCCGGCACCGATGGAGACCTGCGGCGCCGTCGCCGACCTGGACCGCGTCACCGGCAAGCTGACCTTGTGGTCCACGAGCCAGGCCCCACACGCGCACCGCACCCTGTATGCGCTGGTCGCCGGTCTGCCCGAACACAAGATCCGGGTGATCTCCCCGGACATCGGCGGCGGCTTCGGCAACAAGGTGGCCATCTACCCGGGCTACGTGTGCGCGATCGTGGCATCCCTGCTGACCGGCAAACCGGTCAAATGGATGGAGGACCGCAGCGAGAATCTGACCAGCACGAGCTTCGCGCGCGACTACGTGATGGTCGGGGAGATCGCCGCCACCAAGGACGGCAAGATCCTGGCGATCCGCTCGCAGGTCCTCGCCGACCACGGCGCCTTCAACGGCACCGCGGCCCCGGTGAAGTACCCGGCCGGATTCTTCGGCGTGTTCACCGGCAGCTACGACATCGAAGCCGCCTACTGCCACATGACCGCCGTCTACACCAACAAGGCGCCCGGCGGCGTCGCGTACGCGTGTTCGTTCCGCATCACCGAAGCCGTGTACTTCGTCGAACGGCTCGTCGACTGCCTCGCCTACGACCTCGACATGGACCCGGCGCAGCTGCGGCTGAAGAATCTGCTGCGCCCCGACCAGTTCCCGTACATGAGCAAGACCGGATGGAAGTACGACTCCGGCGACTACGCGACGACGATGCGCAAGGCCATGGAGATGATCGGCTACGACGAGCTGCGCCGCGAACAGGCGGAGCGGCGCGAGCGCGGCGAACTCATGGGCATCGGCATGGCGTTCTTCACCGAGGCAGTCGGGGCCGGGCCGCGCAAGGACATGGACATCCTCGGCCTGGGCATGGCCGACGGCTGCGAGCTGCGAGTGCACCCGACCGGCAAGGCCGTGGTGCGGCTGTCGGTGCAGTCACAGGGACAGGGCCACGAGACGACGTTCGCGCAGATCGTCGCCGAGGAACTGGGCATTCCACCCCAGGACATCGACGTCGTGCACGGCGACACCGACAACACCCCGTTCGGGCTCGGCACCTACGGCAGCCGCTCGACCCCGGTCTCGGGCGCGGCGGCCGCGCTGGTCGCCCGCAAGGTCCGCGACAAGGCGAAGATCATCGCGTCCGGGATGCTCGAGGTGTCCGTCGCCGACCTGGAATGGGAGAAGGGGCGCTTCCACGTGGCGGGCGACCCCGACGCGGCCGTCACGATCCAGGACATCGCCATGCGCTCGTACGGCGCCGGCGACCTTCCGGAAGGGATCGAAGGTGGGCTCGAGGCCCAGATCTGTTACAACCCCGAGAATCTCACCTACCCGTACGGTGCGTACTTCTGCGTCGTCGACGTCGATCCCGGTACCGCACAGGTGAAAGTGCGGCGGTTCCTCGCCGTCGACGACTGCGGCACCCGCATCAACCCGATGATCATCGAAGGCCAGGTGCACGGCGGCATCGTCGACGGCATCGGGATGGCGCTGATGGAGATGATCGAATTCGACGAGAACGGAACGTGTCTCAGCGGATCCTTCATGGATTACCTGATCCCGACCGCGCTCGAGGTGCCGCACCTCGAGACCGGTTTCACCGTCACCCCGTCGCCGCACCACCCGATCGGCGCGAAGGGTATCGGGGAGTCCGCGACCGTCGGGTCCCCGCCCGCCGTCGTCAACGCCATCGTCGACGCACTGAAACCGTTCGGGGTGCGGCACGCCGACATGCCGCTGACACCGTCGCGGGTGTGGGAGGCGATGCAGGGCCGCGCGACACCGCCGATCTGACGGGAGGGTGGAGAGAACCATGGACCTCACCGCGCGGGCCGCGCAGCTTTCCGCCGAACGCCGGCCGTTCGTGCGCGCCACGGTGGTGCGGGCGCAGAAGCCGACGTCCGCGAGATCCGGGGATTGCGCGCTCGTGCTCGGCGACGGCACCATCGAGGGCTTTGTCGGCGGGCAGTGCACCGAGAATTCCGTGCGCGTCGCCGCCCGCGAGGCGCTCGACACCGGCGAGAGTGTGCTGCTGCGGGTGCTGCCGGGCGACGCGGGCGTCTTTCCCGAGGCGCCCGGCGCGACCGTCGCGGTCAATCCCTGCCAATCCGGAGGCGCCATGGAGATCTTCCTGGAACCGCAACTGCCGGCGCCGATCCTCGCAATCTCCGGGACGTCACCGATCGCCGACGCGGTCGCGGCGTTCGGCGAGCTCCTCGACCTCGCCGTGGTCCGGCTGCCCGGCACCCACGTGCCGAACGGAGCGACCGCCGTGATCGTCGCGAGCCTCGGCGGGGAGGAGGCCGCGGTGATCCGCTCGGGCCTCGACGCCGGCGCCGCGTACATCGGTCTGGTCGCGAGCCGCAAGCGCGGGCCCGAGGTCCTCGAGCAGCTCGACGCCACCGCCGCCGAACTCGCCCGCATCCACACCCCGGCCGGCCTGGACATCGGAGCCCGCACCGCCGCGGAGATCGGCCTGTCCATCGTCGCGGACGTGGTGCGCACGATCCGCAGCAGCAAGGTGGCACCGCCCGTGTCCGCGCCGCAGCCGGTCACCGCCGTCGACCCGGTGTGTGGCATGACCGTGACCGTCACCGACTCCACCCCGCACCTGAACGTCGACGGCACCGATGTGTGGTTCTGCTGCCCCGGCTGCCGCCGTGCCTACGAGAAGGAGCACGCGGCGTGACGGTGCCCGACCCGGCCCCGACGTTCACCGACGTCGACGACGTGATCCGCCGGTTCGACGCGCACGACTACCTGCTCGACGAGGGGACCGCCACGGCGTTGTTTCTCGCCGTCGAACTCGGCCGGCCGCTGCTGCTCGAAGGTGAACCGGGAGTGGGGAAGACCACCGCGGCCAAGGCGCTCGCCCTGGCGCTCGACGCGCCGCTCATCCGGCTGCAGTGCTACGAGGGGCTCACCGCGAGCGAAGCCCTCTACGACTGGAACCATCAGCGGCAACTGCTCGCCATCCGCCTCGCCGAGTCCCGCGGCGACACCCTGCACGAGGCCGATCTGTACTCGGAGGAATTCCTCCTCGAACGGCCCGTCCTGCAGTGCGTGCGACACCGCGGCCCCACCGCGCCGGTGTTGCTCGTCGACGAAATCGACCGTGCCGACGACGAATTCGAGGCATTGTTGCTCGAATTTCTCGGCGAGTTCGCCGTCACCGTGCCGGAACTGGGCACCCTGACCGCGACCCGGCGACCGGTGGTGGTGCTCACCTCCAACCGCAGCCGCGACCTGCACGACGCGCTGCGCCGCCGCTGCCTGTACCACTGGATCGACTATCCCGACCGGGAGCGGGCGGTCGCGATCCTGCGCCGCACCGTGCCCGTCGCCAATGCGGCGCTGATCGCCCGCGCCGCGGAGTTCGTCGCGACCGTGCGCACCCTCGACCTGGACAAGGCCCCCGGGATCGCCGAGACCATCGACTGGGTGTCCGCGCTCGCCGCGCTCGGCGTCACCGATCTCGTGCGGTCCGACGCGACCGGGCTGGCCGCCCTCGCCAAGACCCCCGACGACCTCGACACGATCCGCGGCGCCTACGGGGAGTTCGCGGGAACCCCGTGATGCCGCAGGAGCCCGACGACGGAGGCGTGCTGCGCGGTGTCGACCGTGCCGCATTCGCGGTCGCGCTCGTCGACCGGTTGCGTGCCGGGGGTGTCACCGTACCCGCTGACGCGTCCGCGATCCTCAGCCGCGCGCTGCACCTGCATCCGCCGCGCACCCGCAGCCGCCTGTACTGGGTGGCGCGGCTGTCGCTCGTCGACCGCTACGACAACCTCGCCGGATTCGACGCCGCGTTCACCGCCGTGTTCGATCACGCCGCGCTGCAACTGGATCCGCACGCGCGGCGCACCGGGCCCGACGACACCGCCCGGCACGGTGCCGATCCGATCGAGAAGCCGAACGTCGCGGACGCCCGCGCCTCCACCTCCCACGCCGCGGCTTCCGTTCCGTGGGTCACCCGTGCCGCGGTAACGCACACCCGGGACGACACCCGGCCGGGGGAGCAGCGGGCCTCCGCGCTCGCGGGGTCCGCGGACCAGCGGTTCGGGGACATGGATCCGGCGGCGCTGCGGGATCTCGGCGCCCGGCTGGAGCAACTCGCGGTGCGGTGGCCGACCCGCCGGTCCCGCCGTCGTGAACAGCGCACCAGCGGACGCATCGACCTACGCGCGAGCATCGCGAGGTCCCGGCACACCGGATACGAACTCGTCCGACTGGTGCATTCGCAGCCGCGCAGGCGCCGTCGCCGCATCGTGGTGCTGTGCGACGTCAGCCGGTCCATGCGCGGCTACGCCGAGATCTACCTGCACCTGATGCGGGCGGCGGTCCGGTCCGGTGATGCGGAGGTGTTCGCGTTCGCGACCGCACCGACCCGCCTGACCGCGACCCTGGCGCACCGTTCCGTGGAGCGAGCCGTCGACGAAGCGAACGCGAAGGTCGCCGATCGGTTCGGCGGCACCCGCATCGCGGGCAGTCTCGCCGAGATCCTCGGTTCGCACCGCGGGCACCTGTTGCGCGGCGCGATCGTCGTGATCGCCTCGGACGGCTGGGACAGCGACGACCCGGCCGAGTTGGCGCGCACGATGGCGCGGATCCGCCGTCGTGCGCACCGCGTCGTGTGGCTCAATCCCCGCGCCGGAAGCCCAGGTTTCACGCCGAGTACCGGTGCGATGGCCGCGGCGTTACCGTACTGCGACGCGCTGCTGCCCGCCGACACGTTCGGCGCCCTGCACGATGTGCTCGAAACCGTCGTCGCTGCGCGATGACCCGGTGCCGGAGGTGAGGTCCGTGCCGAACACCAAGACCGACACATCGAACGGGGTCCGGATCGAGCGTGCCGGTCCGGCGGACCTCACCGTGCTCGCGACCGACCGTGGACCGGTACCGATGAACATCGGTGCGATCCTCGAGTTCGACGCAGCGCCCGGGCCCGATCTGTCGACGCTGAGAACACATCTCGCAGAACGGATTCCTGCGATTCCGCGGCTGCGACAGCGACTGCAGCGAGTGCCGTTCGGCTGTGGCCGTCCGGTGTGGGTCGACGATCCGGGTTTCGCACTCGAACAGCATCTGACCGAACAGGACTGGCCCGCACCGGCAGACGAACGTCGACTCTTCGACCTCGCAGCCGAATTCGTCTGCACCCCGCTGCCTCGCGACCGTCCGTTGTGGCAGGCGCGGCTGGTGTCGGATCGATCGGGCGGACGAAGCGCCCTGATCGTGGTCCTGCACCACGTGCTCGCCGACGGCCTCGGTGGCTTGGCGGTGCTTGCGGCGCTGACCGATGGCGGACCACTGCTCGCCGGCCCGGTTTTTCCGCAGCCACCGCCGGGCCGAAAGACGGTGGCGGCCGATGCCGCGCGAGCGCGACTCGCCGCCGTGCAAACGCTCCCGGTCGCAGTGCGCCGCGGATTCGCGGGGTTGCGCGAACTCGGTCTCGGCCGGAGCGGGTCTCGCCTCGTCGAGCCGACCTCGCTGAACCGGCCGACGTCGAGCCGGCGGCGTGTCACGCGGATCACCGTGCCGCTGGCCGACGTCAAATCCCTGGCGCACCGCCATCACGGCACCGTCAACGACGTCGTCGTGACCGCCGTGACCGGTGCCATGCAGGCCGTCCTGCGGGCTCGCGGGGAGCGCCCCGACCGGTTGGTGGTTTCGGTGCCGATCTCGGGGCGCCGCAGTACGACCGCGGATCGCCTGGGCAACGCCACCGGTGTCCGCCCCGTCTCGGTGCCGGCGATCGCGGACGACGAAACCCGTCTCGTCCACATCGTCGCCGCGACGAGTGCTGCCCGCGAACAGCATCGGGAGCGGGCGTCGTCCGGCGGACCGCTGGGTTTGGCGTTCCGGGCGCTGAGCCGGCTCGGACTGTTCCGGTGGTTCATCGATCATCAGCGGATGGTGCACACCTTCGTGACGAACCTGCGCGGCCCGGCCGAGCCCGTGGACCTGGCGGGGTTCCGGGTGCGGTCGCTGGTGCCGCTGGTGGTCACCCCCGGCAACGTGGGTGTGACCTTCGCGGTGCTGTCGTACGCGGGCGATCTGGGGATCACCCTGGTGGCGGATCCCGCCATCGTCCCCGAGCAGGACGAGCTGGCAAAGCAGGTGGCGGACACGCT